>NZ_JASGBV010000058.1:0-69668 GCF_030053245.1 Stenotrophomonas sp. RS-48 | reverse complement strand
AGTGCGCCGGCCGCCGCGCCACCGGCGACAGCGGCACGGCCGCCCGCACCGGCCCTCAGCCCGGCACAGCAGGCGCAGGTGCAGAAGCAGGACGCGGAGATGGGGGCGGCCGCACTGAGGGCCGCGCAGATGGTCGACGCCAACCGCGCGGGCGAGTTGTGGGATGGCGCATCAGCCGTAGCGCGGCGCGCGGTGACCAAGCCGGCCTTCATCAGCCAGCTGACCGCCGACCGCACCCGCCTGGGTGCCTTGAGTGGTCGCGGCCAACCGTCCATTACCCGGGTGAAGTACGCGGCCGGCGCCGCCGTACCCGAAGGCCTGTACATCAATGTCAGCTTCCCGACCCGCTTCGCCAACAGTGCGCAGCCCGTGCGCGAACTGGTCTCGTTCCGCTTCGATGAGGACCAGGTCTGGCGCCTGGCCGGTTACAGCCTGCGCGCACCCGGGCCCTGAAGGAGAACAGCATGGCGGCCGAACTGACACTGCTGGCGTGGTCGACGCTGCTGGGGTTTGTCTACATCTTCGCCACCTCCACGGTGGTGACCCGCGAGCGGGGCATGAAGTGGAACGCGTCGGCACGCGACGAACAGGGCCGGCCACTCAGCCCGCTGGCAGGGCGGCTGCAACGGGCCCAGTCCAACTTCCTTGAGACGTTCCCGTTCTTCGCCGCCGCCGCGATCGCGGTGGTGGTGGCCGGTCGCAGCAGCGACACCACGGTACTGGCCGCGCAGGCGTACTTCTGGGCACGGGTGGTCTACCTGCCGCTGTACGCCGCGGGTGTGCCCTACGTGCGCAGCCTGGTGTGGCTGGTGTCGCTGCTGTCGATCCTGGCGCTGGTGTTCGCACTGCTGTGAGCCGGGCCTGATCCAGATCAAGGCCGGTCAGCTGCGCGGCGCTATGCTGGCTGCGACTGGATCGATGGTGGGAGGCGCGCATGCGCAGGATGGACGTGGTGGTGGTTGGCGCGGGGCCGGCAGGACTGTGCTTCGCACGTGCGCTGGCTGGCAGCGGGCTGCAGATCGGGCTGATCGAAGCGCAGCCACGCCAGGCGCTCGCCGAAGCGGCGTTCGACGGCCGCGAGATCGCGCTGACCCACGCGTCGCGGCAGAGCCTGGAGCAGCTGGGGCTGTGGGCACGGCTGCCGGAGGCCGAGATTTCCGAACTGCGCGATGCCAAGGTGATGAACGGCGGCTCGCCGTTCGCACTGACCTTCGCCAGCAGCCAGGTCGATGGTCAGCCGCTGGGTTGGCTGGTGCCCAATCATCTGATCCGCCGTGCGGCGTGGGACGCGGTGCAGCGCCAGGACGGCCTGGAACTGTTCGACGGGCGCAAGGTGCAGGGCGTGCAGGCCGATGCGCAGGGCCATGTGGTCACGCTGGATGATGGCAGCAGGCTGCACGCGCGGTTGCTGGTGGCCGCGGACAGCCGTTTCTCCGCAACCCGGCGCATGCTCGGCATCGGTGCGCAGATGCGCGACTTCGGCAAGTCGATGCTGGTGTGCCGCATGCGCGTCGAACGCGACCATCACCACACCGCGTGGGAGTGGTTCGGCTACGGTCGTACGATGGCGCTGCTGCCGCTCAACGAAGGCCAGGCATCTGCGGTGATCACGCTGCCCCCGCGGCGGATCGAGGATCTGCTGGCGATGGATGAGGTAGCCTTCGGTGAGGCCGTCAGCGGCTTCTTCGAGCATCGGCTGGGGGGCATGCAGCCGGTCGCCACGCCGCAGGCCTATCCGTTGGTGGGTGTCTATGCACACCATTTCGCAGGCGAGCGCTCGGCGCTGATCGGCGACGCTGCGGTGGGCATGCACCCGGTCACCGCCCATGGCTTCAACCTGGGCCTGGCCAGTGCCCAGCGCCTGGCGCGGGGCATCGCCGGCCAGCAGCGCCGCGGTGCGGACATCGCCGCGGCCGGCATGCTGGCCGGCTACCAGCGTGGCCATCGGATGGCGGCGCGACCGCTGTACGAGGCGACCAATGCGATCGCCAGCCTGTACACCGATGATCGGCGCCCGGCGCGGCTGCTGCGGGCAGCGGGCCTGCGTGTCGCCCAGGGCGTGGCACCGTTCAGGCAGCTGATCGCCTCGCACCTGACCCAGCGCGTGGCCTGAACAGGGTCAGATCAGCCGGCCGCCAGCACCCGGATCTGGCTGTCGGCGAATTCGACCACCTGGCCTGCGCGGATCTTGCAGGCCTTGCGCAGTTCAACTTCGCCGTCGACCCGCACCTGGCCCTCGCTGATGACCATCTTGGCCTCGCCGCCACTGGTGACCAGGTCGGCCAGCTTGAGCAACTGCTTGAGTTCGACGTAGTCACCGTCGAGGTCGAATTCGAGAATCTGCATGGAGCGGGGTTCCTGGGAAGGGGCGCAGGCCAGCGGCCGGGCCGGGAAGAGGGCGCGTATTGTGCGCCAGCACGGGGCCTGACGGCACGCGAAGGGGAAAGCTGTACGCCTCGTTCAGGATCAATGCGGTATCATTCCGCTCTGAGCGAGTGAAATCTCCTCCGACCGAGCAGCGCCAGGGCACGCGATAAGAAGGGCGCCCAAAGCGCGGACCATCACCTTTTTTATCGCACTGCCAGGAAGACGGCAGTGTCTTCGGAGTTCCCCATGTCCCAAGATTCCCAAGCGCAGCTGCAGTTCGCGCAGCTCGGCCTGTCCGAGCCCGTGATGCAGGCGGTCACCGCCATCGGCTACGAAACCCCGTCGCCGATCCAGGCCGCCACCATCCCGGCGATGCTGGAAGGCCGCGACGTGCTGGGCCAGGCGCAGACCGGTACCGGCAAGACCGCCGCTTTCGCACTGCCCGTACTGTCCAACATCGACCTGCAGCAGATCAAGCCCCAGGCGCTGGTCCTTGCGCCGACCCGCGAACTGGCCATCCAGGTCGCCGAAGCGTTCCAGTCCTATTCGTCGAAGATCCCGGGCTTCCGCGTGCTGCCGGTGTACGGCGGCCAGCCGTATGGCCAGCAGCTGTCGGCCCTGCGCCGCGGCGTGCACATCGTGGTCGGTACCCCCGGCCGCGTGATCGACCATCTGGACCGCAGCACCCTGGACCTGTCCGAGCTGAAGACCCTGGTGCTGGACGAAGCCGATGAAATGCTGCGCATGGGCTTCATCGACGACGTCGAAGCCGTGCTGAAGAAGCTGCCGGAGCAGCGCCAGGTGGCCCTGTTCTCGGCCACCATGCCGCCGCAGATCCGCCGCATCGCGCAGACCTACCTGCAGGACCCGGTCGAGGTCACCATCGCGGCCAAGACCACCACCTCGGCCAACATCCGCCAGCGCTACTGGTGGGTGAGCGGCATGCACAAGCTGGATGCGCTGACCCGCATCCTGGAAGTCGAGCCGTTCGACGCGATGATCATCTTCGCGCGTACCAAGGCCGGTACCGAAGAACTGGCCAGCAAGCTGCAGGCCCGGGGCCTGGCCGCTGCCGCCATCAATGGCGACATGCAGCAGGCCCAGCGTGAGCGCACCATCGCCATGCTGAAGGAAGGCAAGCTGGACATCCTGGTGGCCACCGACGTTGCCGCCCGCGGCCTGGACGTCGAGCGCATCAGCCACGTGCTGAACTACGACATTCCGTACGACACCGAAAGCTACGTGCACCGCATCGGCCGTACCGGTCGTGCCGGCCGCAGCGGCGAGGCGATCCTGTTCGCGACCCCGCGCGAGAAGGGCATGCTGCGCCAGATCGAGCGCGCCACCCGCCAGCCGATCGAAGAGATGCAGCTGCCGAGCGTGGAAGCGGTCAACGATACCCGCATCAACAAGTTCACCTCGCGCATCAGCGAAACGCTCGGCGCCGGCGGCCTGGACTTCTACCGCCAGCTGCTGGAGCGCTTCGAGAACGAGCAGAACGTGCCGCCCATCGAAATTGCTGCCGCGCTGGCGAAGATGCTGCAGGGCGACACCCCGTTCCTGCTGCAGCCGCCGGTGCGTGCCCCGCGGGAAGAGCGTGCGCCGCGCGAGCGCTTCGACCGGGGCGACCGTCCGGAGCGTGGCGATCGCTTCGACCGCAACGAACGTGGCCCGCGCTTCGAGCGTGGTCCCCGCCGTGACGACGCCGAAGGGGGTTTCGAGCAGCGTCCGCGCCGTGAAGTTCCGCCGCGCGGTGCGCCGGAGCAGGGCATGGAGACCTACCGCATCTCGGTCGGTCACCAGCATGGCGTGAAGCCGGCGAACATCGTCGGCGCCATCGCCAACGAAGCTGGCCTGGAAAGCCGTTACATCGGCCGCATCGACATCCACGACGACTTCTCGCTGCTGGACCTGCCGGCGCAGATGCCGCAGGACGTGCTGACCCACCTGCAGAAGGTGTGGGTGTCCGGCCAGCAGCTGCAGATGCGTCCACTGGCTGCCGGTGAAGAGATCAATCCGGCACCGCGTCCGTTCAAGCCGCGCTTCGACAAGCGGGGTCCGGGTGGCCCGGGTGGCCCGCGTCGTGGCGGCCCAGGTGGCCCGGGTGGTCCGGGCGGCGACCGTGACGGCCGTCCGCCGCGTCGTGATGGCTTCAAGCCGCGCGGCCCGCGCAGCTACTGAGCCAGACCTGCCGTGATCGACAACGCCAGCCCTCGGGCTGGCGTTGCTCGTTTGTGGACCCCGGTTTCGCACCGCCCACACATTCAGGGTCATAGGCTGGGCCGGTTCGAAGGGAGGTTGTCACCGCAGCACATTCGGGGGGATCCGGGATGGGTAGGAGTGGCACGGACATTCACAGCCGCCGGGTACCCATGTCCCGTGGGCTGGGGCTGAGGTTTGCGCTGTTGACGGGCATGGCGATCGGGCTGGTCGCATTGTCGGCGCTGATCCAGGAACTGCAGGCGGCTTCGACGGCGTGGATCGCCGGCCAGGGCTACTGGTCGCGTGGCCAGCAGGACGCCACGGCCGCTCTCAGCCGCTACCTGGCGCGGGGGGATGCCCGCGATCTGGAAGACGCCCGCCAGGCCCTGCGCGTGCCGATGGGGGACCTGCAGGGACGCCTGGCGCTGGAGCAGCCGAGACCGGATATCGAGCGTGCCCGACAGGGCTTCCTGCAGGGCGGCAACGCGCGTGCCGATGTGCCGCGGCTGATCTTTTCATTCCGTCACGCCCGTGACCTCGGCGCCTTCCGTGAAGCGACCGCCCTCTGGCGGGCGACCGACGGCGACCTGGTGGCCGTGCACCGGCTGGTCGATGAACTGCAGCATCGTCATGCCGACGGTCCACTGCCGGTCGCCGCGCGCGACCGGTACCTGCAGCAGCTCCGTGATCTCGACCGGCGGCTGCAGGTGCAGGCGCAGGCGTTTTCGCAGGCGCTGCTGCGGATGGCTGCCGCTGTAAGGATGGCGACCCTGGTTGTCGGCGGCCTGTCGGTGCTGGCGATCAGCCTGATGGCCGTCGCCCTGGCGCGACGGGTCGGCAAGGATCTGACGGAGCATGAAAGCCGCTTCCGCGCAGCCTTCTACCAGGCCAATGTCGGCATGCTGAAGCTTGATGCCGGCGGCCGGGTGCTGGAAGCCAACCAGGCGATGGCGGACATCCTCGACCATCGCCGTGACGCACTGTTGCAGATGTCGCTGGGTGACCTGCTGATGGAAGGAGAGCTGGTCATCGACGGTGTTGGCCGGATCGACTGGGAGCGGCAGCTGCGGCCGAGCGAGCTGCGCTTCCGCCGTCGCGACGGCAGCCTGGTATGGGGGCGCTGGAGCGGTACCGGCGTGCGCAACACCGGTGGCGGGCTGTCGGTGTTCGCGATTGTCGAGGATGTCAGCCAGAACCATGCGCTGGCCCGCGAGATCGAACACCACGCCAGCCACGATCCGCTGACGGGCCTTATCAACCGGCGCGAGATCGAGCGCCTGCTCGAGCGTGCACTGCTGCAGGTACGCAGCGAGGGGGGCACGCATGCGTTGTGCTACATCAACCTGGACCATTTCAAGCTGGTCAATGACAGCTTCGGCCATGCCGCTGGCGACCAGATGCTGCGCGGTTTCGCCGACTATCTGGTCGCCGCCGTGCGCGAGGGCGACTGGGTTGGCCGGTTGGGCGCCGACGAATTCGCGGTGTTCCTCGCCCATGCGGGCCAGGATGAGGCCAAGCGCGTGCTGCAGCGGGTGATCCGCAATCTTGGCCAGGCCACGTTCCCGATCAGCGAAGGCAGCCTGCAGCTGAGTTGCAGCATCGGCGTGGTCGAGGTCAGCCAGGAGGCACCCGATGTCAACTGGCTGATGAGCGCAGCCGACAGTGCCTGTTACGCAGCCAAGCAGGCCGGTCGCAACCGCGTGCACTGTTTCAACGAGGACCGCATGGCGCTGGACGAACGGCGGCTGGAGGCCGAGCGCCTGCAGGGCGTGAGCCGGGCGATGGCCGAAAATCGCATGCTGCTGTACGCGCAGCGCATCGCCCGGGTGGGTGACCCGGGCTATCTGCACTACGAGGTGCTGGTACGCATGCGCGACAGCGACGGCACGCTGCATCTGCCCGGCCAGTTCATGCCGGCCGTGGAGCGCTACGGCATGGCGGTGACATTGGACCGGCATGTGCTCGGCCTGCTGTTCCGGCACCTGCAGGTATGCCCGGCGCATGTGCGCCAGCTCGGCCTGTGCAACGTCAACGTGTCCGCACAGTCGATCGCCGAACCCAGCTTCCTGGCCTTCGTCTGCGACCTGCTGGAGCGCAACCGCGTACTGGCGTCCAAGCTCTGCTTCGAGATCACCGAGACGGCCGCGATCAGCAATCTGAGCCAGGCGCGGGCGTTCATCGATGCGGTGAAGGCGCGTGGCTGCCGGCTGGCGCTGGACGATTTCGGATCGGGTCTGTCCTCGTTCGGGTACCTGCGCCAGCTGCCGGCCGACATGCTGAAGATCGACGGTGCATTCGTGCGCGACATGGATGTCGATCCGGTCAGTCACGCGACCGTACGCGCGATCACCGAACTGGGCCGCGAACTGCAGATGGAGGTCGTGGCCGAGTGGGTGGAGAGCAGCGAGGTGGCGGGGGCGCTGACCCGGCTGGGTGTGCAGGGGCTGCAGGGCTATGCGATCGAGCGGCCGCAGCCGCTGGAGCGGATGACCCTGACCGACCTGCGGCCGGTCCGGCTGAAGGCGGTGAAGGGCCCGCCGGCCGCAGGCTGAACGCTGGTCCGCGACGATTGTCTACACCTGCATGCCACGGACGGCTGCGATAATGCACGCCAGGGGCGACGCGCAGTGGGCGCGGGCGTAAGCAGAACAGGATGTGGCGTGGTCGTCAGGCAGTGGCAGTACGGAACTGGGGTGGTGCTGGTCGTGCTGCTGGTGTGGTTGGCAATGCCGTGGCCTGCGCAGGCCGGTGCGGCGATGCACGGTCCCGACTACCTGCTGGTGGGCGTTGCCACCGCCGAGCCTACGCCCCATCGCGCCTGTACTGCGCAGATGCTGGCCGGGCCACGCCAGCAGGTGCGGGTGCCGGCGCCGCCGGCGGGCTGGTCGGGCGAACCCCAGGCGCTGGATGTGTTCAATGTGTTCGCGGGCGAGGTCCAGGTACGGCACGGCGACCGGGAGATCTGCGGCGACATGCATGATGCGCGTACCCGCGACTCGCGTTTCCGTGCCGGCGTGGGCCTGGTTGCGGTGCCGCCGGCCGGCAGTCACGAGCCATTCCTGGTCTCGTGGCAGACGCCGCTGAAGGATCGTTGGGTACCGACGCTACGGCTCGGCGCACCCAGCCCGGTGCAGCAGAATGACACTGCGCGGCTGCTGGTCCGCGCGGCCTGCATCGCGGTGGCGCTGGCCTTGGCGCTGTCGGCGCTGATGGCCTATCTGACCACCCGTGATCGCAGCTTCCTGGTGTACATCGCGGGTACCGGCGTGCTGGTGCTGTGGCAGGCCATCCTCGGAGGCCTCAGCGGCTATCCGGAGCCGTGGCTGCCGGTCGGCACGCGTGGCGCCTGGTGGCTGCTGGCGCTGACGGCAGCGAGCCAGGCACTGGTGCTGCCTGCCCTGTGGTGGCTGAACGGTGGCGACCGGTTGTGGCCGAAGTCACGCCTGCTCCAGCAGATGGTCCTGTGCGCCCTGCTGGGCGTAGCCGCGCTGGTGCCGTGGCTGCGCTGGGATCAGCTCGGATGGGTCGCGCAGGGGCTGCAGGTGACCTACCTGGCCGGCTGCGGCGTCTCCCTGCTGATGGGGATAGGGGCGCGGTGGCGTGGCGACCGCTGGGCACTGGCTGGATTGGCGGCGCTGGCGCCGATGCTGGTGCTGATCGGCGCCGACGCCTGCGCTGCGGAGTGGCTGCTGGAGTACCGGGTGGAGGCGCTGCAGCTGGCGATCACCTGGCTGCTGATGATGGCGGCCTACGCCCTGAACCTGCGGCTGGGACGCCTGCGCCAGCAGCGTGACGAGATGCGCCAGCTGGCCGAGACCGACGGCCTGACCGGGCTGCCCAACCGCCGCGCCGGTCTGCGGGAGCTCGGCCATCATCTGGAACGGGTGGATCGTGAGCGTGGCCCGATGGTGATCGGCTTCCTCGACATTGATCTGTTCAAGGACATCAACGACCGCCACGGGCATGAGGTGGGTGACCAGGTACTGGTCGCCGTGGCCCGTGCGCTGCGGGCCGCCGTGCGCAGCCAGGACCAGGTGGTGCGGATGGGCGGCGAGGAGTTCCTGCTGCTGATGCCGGGCATGCCGCGCGAGGCGGCGGCGGCGCGGCTGGAGCGCCTGCGCCAGCGCATCACCGAGGCCTGCCAGGCCCTGCAGGTGCCGGGGCTGGAGGTGACTGCCAGCATCGGCCTGGCCCAGTGGCGGCCGGGCGAGGACGACCTGGCCGCGCTGCTGCGCCGGGCCGACCATGCCATGTACGTGGCCAAGCGCGCGGGCCGTAACCGGGTGTTCGACGGCGAAGAACTGGATCCACCCGCACCAGCATGAACCTGACAGGGCGGCGATGCCGGATAATAGGGCGATGACCACCCGACTCAACAAACATATCGCCGATACCGGCTTCTGCTCCCGTCGCGAGGCCGACCGCCTGATCGCCGCCCGCCGGGTCACCGTCAACGGCCATCCGGCCGGCACCGGTGCCGTGGTCGGCGAGGGCGACCAGGTGCTGGTCGACGGCCAGCCGCTGCGTGCCCGTACCGCACGCAAGCCGGGGGCGCGCCGCCACGTCTACATCGCGCTGAACAAGCCGGTCGGCGTCACCTGCACCACCGAAAGCTCGGTGAAGGGCAACATCGTCGACTTCGTCGGCCACGAGCAGCGCATCTTCCCGATCGGCCGCCTGGACAAGGAGTCGGAAGGATTGATCCTGATGACCAGCAATGGCGACATCGTCAACCAGATCCTGCGTGCCGAGAATGGCCACCAGAAGGAGTATCTGGTGGCGGTGAACAAGCCGGTCACCGACGAGTTCCTGCGCGGCATGGCCCGTGGTGTGCGCATCCACAACCAGATGACCCTGCCTTGCCGCACCTCGCGCATCGCCAAATTCGGGTTCCGCATCACCCTGGAGCAGGGCCTGAACCGGCAGATCCGCCTGATGGCGGCGGAGTTCGGTTACCGCGTCACCCAGCTGCGCCGCGTCCGCATCGACAACATCAAGATCGGTGCGCTGAAGTCGGGCCAGTGGCGCAACCTGACCGAGCAGGAACTGCACGGCCTGCTGCCGCAGCAGCAGGACTGGTGAACGACAGCGGTCGGACGTCGGCCCGGCCGCGCATCGGATAGACTCCGCCGAGACCTGCCGGAACATGACGCTGCATGATCAAGCCCGACAAGCCCGCCAATGAAGCGCTTCGCCTGGAAGCGCTATACCGCTATCGCATCCTTGATTCGGAACGCGAGAGATCGTTCGACGATCTGGTGGTGATCGCCAAGGCGGTCTGCGGCACGTCGATGGCGGCCGTCACGCTGATCGACGTTGAACGGCAATGGTTCAAGTCGATCCAGGGCATCGATGCCACCGAGAACCTGCGCAGTGAATCGATGTGCGGCCATGCGATCCTGCAGCCGCAGGAGGTGATGGTGGTCGAGGACGCACTGCAGGACGTGCGCTTCCATGACAATCCGGTGGTGGTGGGCGATCCGCACATCCGCTTCTACGCCGGCGCACCGCTGATCAGCTCCGACGGACTGCCGCTGGGGACGCTGTGCGTGTTCGATGTGCGCCCGCAGCATCTGGAACGGGCCAAGGCCGAGGCACTCAGTGCGCTGTCACGGCAGGTGATGCTGGTGATGGAGCTGCGCCGTTTTGCACTGGACATCCAGAAGCACATGCTGGAACGCGACGACTACGAACGCCTGTTGTCCGAGTATCACGATGTGCTGCTGGCACAGAACGCGGATCTGGCCGAACAGAGCCGCACCGATGCACTGACCGGGCTTCCGAACCGGCGGGCGATGGCGGTCGCGCTGGAAGAGTCCGTCGCCGACGCCGATGGCCAGCCACGACGGGTCTGCGTGGCATTGCTGGACATCGACCACTTCAAGAACATCAATGATTTCCACGGGCATGCGACCGGTGACCGTGTGCTGGCCGAACTGGGGGCATTGCTGCGTGCGCATTTCGCCGGCGGCGGAACGGCGGCGCGATATGGCGGCGAGGAATTCGTGGCGGTGATGCCGGACACGGATCTCCACGCGGCAGGCGTGCAGTGTGAGTTCCTGCGTATGGCCGTGGGCAACCTGCCGCTCGGCTTTCCGGTTACGGTCAGCATCGGCGTGGCCATGCATCGCGCCGGCGACAGTGTCGACCAGACCCTGGCCCGTGCCGACGCGGCGCTGTACCGGGCCAAGGGCAACGGACGCAACCGCGTGGAGTTCGCGGACTGAGCCGGCCGTCCGCAACCGGCGGCCCCATCGCTGCATGGCGCCGGGTCGCAGCGGGTGCGAACGCCCCGGGTCACCATGGTTGCCTTGTTTCCAAGGATGACCACCATGCTGCAGACCCTGGCCGTCGCCAATTATCGCTCGCTGCATACGCTGGTGCTGCCGTTGCAGCAGCTGAACGTGATCACCGGCGACAACGGCAGCGGCAAGTCCAGCCTGTATCGGGCGCTGCGCCTGCTGGCTGAAACCGCCCAGGGCGGGGTGGCCTCAGCGCTGGCGCGCGAGGGTGGGCTGGGCTCGGCGCTGTGGGCAGGGCCCGGCAGGATCGACCGCCGGGTAGCTGCAGGCGAGATTCCGCTGCAGGGAGGGCCGCGACAGGAGCCGGTAGGCCTCAGACTGGGTTTCACCACCGATGACTACGGCTACGCCATCGACCTCGGTTACCCGCCGCCCAGCCTGTCGGCATTCGCCCTGGACCCGCAGATCAAGGCCGAAGCAATCTGGGCCGGTTCCTTCCTGCGCACAGCCAGTCAGCTGGTGGATCGCCGGGGCGGGATGGTGCGGCAGCGCCATGCACGTGGCTGGGATGTGCTGGACGACCGGTTGTCGCTGTTCGACAGCCTGTTCACCCAGGCAGCTGATCCGCAGCGCATGCCGGAGACCTTCGCCCTGCGCGAGTACATCCGGCGCTGGCGCTTCTACGATCACTTCCGCAGCGATGCCGATGCCCCGGCACGGCAGTCGGCGATGGCCACGCGTACCCCGGTGCTGCACCACGATGGCCGCGATCTGGCCGCAGCGTGGGTGACCATCCTGGAAAACGGTGACCCGGTCGCGCTGGCTCGCACGGTGGACGATGCCTTTCCCGGGGCTTCGGTGGGATTCGAGGTGCTGGATGGACGGATGGTGCTGCGGTTCCACCAGCCCGGCCTGCTGCGGCCGCTGTCGATGGCCGAACTGTCCGACGGCACGCTGCGTTTCCTGCTGCTGGCTGCTGCCCTGCATACGCCGCGGCCGCCGCCGCTGATGGTGCTCAACGAACCGGAAACCAGCCTGCATCCTGACCTGCTGCCTGCGTTGGCGCGGCTGATCGTGGCGGCCAGTTCACGCAGCCAGGTGTGGGTGGTGTCGCACGCCAGCCGCCTGATCGCCGCTCTGGAGCAGGCGCCCGCATGCCATTCCGTGCATCTGCACAAGGAACACGGCCGCACGCTGCTGAGCGGGCAGGGCCTGCTGGACGCGCCGGCATGGCACTGGCCGCGGCGGTGACGTGCCCGCTCATTCAGCGACGTTGCGGGCCTCCGCGGTGCCGAGGATTTCCGGATGCTGCAACGGCTTGCGGCGGTTCAGCAGCGGATGCAGGAAGACCGCACCGACGATGATCGCCACGCCCAGGTAGAACCAGGGAGTGACTTCGTGCTGCTCGCGCAGCAGCAGTACCGCCAGCAGCACCGCATACACCGGTTCCAGGTTGGTCACCAGCTGCACGGTGTAGGCGCTGAGGTGGCGCAGCGCGACCAGGGCGAGGGCGAACGGCAGCAGGGTGCAGATACCCGCCAGTACCAGCAGCAGGATGCCGTCGTGCAGGTCCGGCACTACCCACAGCGGGCTGGCCAGGGCCGGCAGCAGGTAGGGCATCAGCGGCGCAAGCAGGGTCAGCGTCAGGGTGCCGGCCCCCAGTTCAAGCGCAGTCACCGTCAACGGATCGGCGTGGCTGACCATGCGCTTGTTGAGCGAGCCGAACACCGCCACCAGCAGTGCAGACAGCGCGCCAACCAGAACCCCCAGCCGCATGCCATCCGGCACGCCCCCCACCACCAGCGCCACGCCCGGCAGAACTGCCAATCCGAAGGCCAGTTCGCGCAGCTGGAACGGACGCTTGGCCACCCACGGCTCGATGATCGAGGTGAACACCGGTGCCAGCGCGATGCAGGTCGCCGCCACCGAGGCATTGGCCAGTTTCACCGCACCATAGAACGTCAGCCAGTGCAGGGCAACCAGCGCACCGATGCCGGCGTATCCGGCCACCACCCGCAACGGCAGCGTGCGCAGGCCGCGCCACACCCGTGGCAGCAGTGCCAGCATCGCCGTCACCAGCAGCATGCGCCACCACACCAGCGGCAGCGCCGGCAAGGTGATCAGCTTGCCCAGGATGGCCGTGACGCCCCACAACAGGACACAGAAGTGGATCTGCCAAAGTGCTTTGCGGGTGTCGGGCGTGCTCATCCGCCTATTGTGCGGCAAGGCGGTGACCGCTGGGCGTCGGCAGCTCGATCCTGGCCGCGTTTACCGCCCCTGAGACCCGAGCAGGTCGTCCAGCCGCCGCTGCAGGGCCATCGCCGCGGCCGGATTGCGTGCCTTGCCGGCACCGATGCAGAGCAGGTACACCTCTCGTGGCGTCGATGGAGCGGATCCGGCAAGGCATGGCAGGTCGTCGACCGGCTCGCCGACGGCCCAGCGCCGGGCGCGTTCGGCCCAGCGCTGCTGCGTGGCGGCAGGCAGCCCCTGCAGCAGACGGGCCTGGCTGCGCTTGATGCGCGCGTAGACGAAGCTGGCGGTGACGTCGCCGTGCAGCGGGGCTTCGTCGCTGTCTTCGATGACCAACGCCACCCCGTGCCTGCGCGCGGCAGTGACCAGGGATGCGCTGTGCACCTGCGGATTGCGGATTTCAACAGCGTGCTGCAGCGCCACGCCATCGAGCTGCTTCGGCAGCTGGGCCATCAGCGCGTCCAGTGCCCCGGCATCGGCAGGATGGCGGGGATCGAACTGCCACAGCAGCGGCCCGAGGCGGTCGCCCAGGGCGATCGCTGCCTGCAGGAACGGCGCGGCGGCCTCGACGGTGCCGGACAGGTCGCGACGCTGCACCAGATAGCGGGGTGCCTTCAGGGAGAAGCGGAAGCCGGCCGGAGTCTGCGACGCCCACTGCGCGCACTGGGCCGGGGTCGGGGTGCGATAGAAGGTGCCGTTGATCTCGATGCAGCGCAGGGCACGGCTGGCGTGCGCCAGTTCCTCACGCTGCGGCAGGCCGGGCGGATAGAACATGCCGCCGCGCCATTCCGGGAACACCCAGCCGCCGATGCCGCAGCGGATGGGGGCGGGTGCCGGCGCGGTCACTGGCGGTGGTCCGCGCGCCAGGGATCGTAGCTGCCGAACCACCACACGTAGCCTTCCGGATCGGCACAGGCGTAGCCACGGCCGCCATACGCCTGGTCGGCAATGTCGATCACGATGCGCGCGCCGGCCGCCTTGGCCCGCGCATAGTGCGCGTCGGCGTCGCTGACGATCACGCAGGCGCTCTGGGTCTGGCGGCCCCCTGTTTCGTCAGGCATCACCGCCAGCTTCGACCACGCGCTGTCGTTGCTGGTCGAACCCAGCATGATCATGCCGTGCCCGAACACCAGCTGCGCGTGGAACACCACGTCGCCATCGGCGTACACCGCCTGCGCCTGGAAGCCGAACGCGCGCTGCAGCCAGTCGATCGCCGCCAGCGCGTCGCGGTAGCGCAGGCATGGAATGATGGTGGATCCACTGCTTGATCGGCCGTTCTCGTCCATGGCACCCCTCCTATGGCACAGGGCACGATGCGCCGGCGACCGTTACCATCCCGCGAAACCCCGGTGATGGCCTGCACATGGCCGCGACCCCTGCTCGGAGATGGTTCTGGATGAATACCTGGATTGGAGGAGCCGTGCTGCTGGCCTGCACGACCATGGCGAATGCTGCAACGCCCCCGCAGCTGCAGGATCTGGATGCGACCGTCGAGCGCGTGCGTGCGCAGTTCGACGTGCCGGGCATCGCCGTTGCCGTGGTCAAGGACGGCAAGGTGGTGCTGGAACGCGGCTGGGGCGTGCGTGAGCAGGGCAGGCCGGATCCTGTGCAGGCCGATACCCTGTTCGCGATCGCCTCCAATACCAAAGCGTTCACCGCCACCTCGCTGAACCTGCTGGCCGAGGACGGCAAGCTGAAGATGGACGACAAGGTGATTGACCACCTGCCGTCGTTCCGCATGTCCGATCCGTTCGTGACCGGGCAGATGACGATCCGTGACCTGCTCTCGCATCGCAGCGGCCTCAGCCTGGGCGCGGGCGACCTGCTGTTCTGGCCGGCCACCGCCTACAGCAATGCCGAAGTGGTGGAGCGGCTGGGCAAGGTGCCGTTGAAAGGGGGATTCCGCGAGAGCTATGCCTACGACAACATCCTGTACGCCGTCGCCCAGCAGGTGATCGAGCACGTTTCCGGCATGAGCTACCAGCAGTTCCTGCAGACCCGCATCTTCGACAAGGTGGGCATGGCGGGCACGCGCTACAACGCCGACCACCTGCGGCCCGGCGACAAGGCGGCCGTCGGACACGCCAAGTACGATTTCAAGGATCTGCGCACCGTCGCACCGCTGACCTGGTCGAACAATGCCGGGGCCGGCGGCATCTATTCCAGCGCGCACGACATGGCGCGCTGGATGCAGGTGCAGCTGGCCGAGGGCGCGCTGGCCGATGGCAGCCCGCTGTTCACCGCGAAGAGCCAGCAGCAGATGTGGCGCATGATCACGCCGCAGTCGATTCCGGCGCCGAGCGTGCCGGAGCTGGCACCGGCGCGGCAGAACTTCGCCGGTTACGGCGAAGGCTGGAGCCTGAGCGATTACCGCGGGCAGAAGCTGGTCTGGCACACCGGTGGCTGGCCGGGCATGGTCTCGCGGCTGACGCTGGTGCCGGGCGAGAAGCTGGGGGTCGTGGTGCTGACCAACCAGGAAGTGGGCGCTGCATTCAACGCGATCACGCTGAGCGTGCTCGATGCCTATCTGGGTGCGGAGAAGCACGACTGGGTGGACGCCTATGCCAAGGCCGTGGCCAAGGGCCAGGACAAGGCCGATGAGGCCTGGGCCAAGCACCAGGCAGCGCGTGTCAGGGGCAGCACTCCCTCGCTGCCGCTGGCCGGTTACACCGGCACCTTCCGCGACCGCTGGTATGGCGACATGCAGATCAGCACGGAAGGCAAGGGGCTGCGCCTGCGCTTCATGAAGACCGCGCAGCTGAGCGGCCGGCTGGAGCACTGGCAGCACGACACCTTCATCGTGCGCTGGGACGACCGTTCGCTCAATGCCGATGCCTTCGTGAACATCAGTCTCGACCCGGATGGCAAGGTGCGCGAGGTGCGCATGCAGCCGATCTCCGACCTGACCGATTTCAGCTTCGACTTCCAGGACCTGCTGTTCACCCCGGTCAACTGACGCCGCATGATCGGTAGCGCCGGGCCATGCCCGGCGAACACGGGCCGGCGCTACCGGCACCGCGCATCGTCGGTTGGCGTACACATCCGGCATGGGATACTCCGTCGGTTGCAAGAGGCGAGGGAATGCGATGTTCCGTTGGTTTGAATCCCTGATTCCGGTGTTCCCGCCCGTGGACGGGCGGATGCCGCCGCGCAGGGTGCTGCCGTTCTACCTGCACTACCTCCGGCCGGTGTGGCCGGTGCTCTTGGCCACGCTGATCGCTGGCCTGCTGCTGGCGCTGGTGGAAGTGGCGATGTTCGATTACCTGGGCCGCATCGTCGACATGGTCGCCGAGCAGCCCGGCGCCGGCTTTTTCAAACGTCACGCCAATGAGCTGGGCTGGATGCTGTTCATCACCGTGATCGCGCGCCCGGTGCTGGTCGGCCTGCACAACCTGCTGGTCAACCAGGCCATCGTGCCAGGCCTGAGCAATCGTTCGCGCTGGTTGATGCACAACTACGTGGTACGGCAGAGCCTGAGCTTCTTCCAGAACGACTTCGCAGGCAGCGTCGCCAACCGGGTGATGCAGACCGGCACGTCGCTGCGCGAATCGGCCGTGCAGATGGTCGACTCGCTCTGGTACATCGTGGTCTATACCGGCACCGCGCTGTATCTGTTCGCACAGGCCGACTGGCGATTGATGATGCCGTTGCTGCTGTGGCTGATCGCCTATGCGGTGATCATGGTCTACTTCGTGCCGCGCGCGAAGGAGCGGGCATGGATCGCCTCGGAAGCACGCTCCAAGGCGATGGGGCGCATCGTCGATGGCTACACCAACATTCCTACGCTGAAGCTGTTCGCCCATGGCGGCCGCGAGCAGGCCTACGTGGCCGAGTCGATCCAGGAGCTGGCGGTCAAGCACCGCGCGCAGACCCGGGTGACGACCGGCATGGACCTGGCCATCGCCATCGTCAACGGCTTCCTGATCGCCGGGACCTGTGGCCTGGCACTGTGGCTGTGGAACGGTGGCCACATCACCGTCGGCGCGATCACCTTGGCGACCGGCCTGGTCATCCGCATCCACAACATGTCGGGCTGGATCATGTGGACCATCAACGGCATCTTCGAGGACATCGGTACGGTGCAGGACGGCATCACCACCATCGCCCAGCCGCTGACCGTGCAGGACCGTGAGGACGCCGTGCCGCTGCAGGTCACCCAGGGCGGCGTGCACTTCCAGGATGTCCATTTCCACTACGGCAAGAAGGGCGGCGTGATCGCCGGCCTGGACCTGGTGGTGAAGCCGGGCGAGAAGATCGGCCTGGTCGGGCCCTCCGGTGCCGGCAAGTCGACCCTGGTCAATGTGCTGCTGCGGCTGTATGACCTGGAAAGCGGCCGCATCCTGATCGACGGCCAGGACATCGCGCATGTCACACAGGAGAGCCTGCGCCAACAGATCGGCGTAGTGACCCAGGACACCTCGCTGCTGCACCGCTCGATCCGCGACAACCTGCTGTACGGGCGCCCGGATGCCACCGATGATCAGTTGCGTGCTGCGGTCGCCAAGGCGCGTGCGGAAGCGTTCATCGACACGCTGGTGGACGGGCAGGGGCGCCGTGGCTACGACGCACATGTCGGCGAGCGTGGGGTGAAGCTGTCCGGCGGCCAGCGCCAGCGAATCGCCATTGCCCGGGTGCTGCTGAAGGACGCGCCGATCCTGGTGCTGGACGAGGCGACGTCGGCGCTGGATTCGGAAGTGGAAGCCGCGATCCAGGACAGCCTGGACGAACTGATGGGAGGCAAGACGGTGATCGCGATCGCGCATCGGCTGTCGACCATCGCGCGCATGGACCGTCTGGTGGTCATGGACCAGGGCCGGATCGTGGAAACCGGCAGCCATGCCGAGCTGATCGCGGCCGGTGGTCTGTATGCGCGGCTGTGGGCACGGCAGACCGGCGGGTTCGTGGCGGCCGACCAGTAGCCGTTTCGGCTGCGGCCGTTCCGCGCAGGGCGTGGATGCGGCGCAAAGAAGAACGGCCCGGTTGCCCGGGCCGTTCATCATCCACATCCAGCGCAGCCGCTTACTCGATCGGCTGGTCCAGCATCAGCTGGCGGGCGAAGCGCACCGGCGGTGCGCCGTAGGACAGCATCTGGTCGTGGTAGGCCTTCAGGTTGAACGTGTCGCCCAGCTTGTCCTGCATTGCCTTGCGGGTGTCGAAGTGCTCCTGCGCGCCCACGAAGTAGGTCGGCAGCTGCGCCGAGGTCAGCTGCGCGCGCACCCACTTGCCGGCCGCTTCGCTCTCCTGCTGGAACGCGTCGTGGGTCATCAGGTGCATCGCCTTCTCGCGATCCCAGTTGTCCACGTGCACGCCCTGGTCGAGGATGGCGTTGGAGATCGTGCGCAGGTAGAACTTCAGCTGCACCAGGTGGAACAGCGGATCGTTGTCGAGGTAACCCTGCTCCTGCATCATGCGCTCGGTGTAGACCGCCCAGCCTTCGGCGAACAGGCCCGACCGCAGTACTGCGCGCAGGGTGGAGGGGAACTTGGCCGAATGCCAGCCTTCCAGGTAATGGCCCGGCGTGCCCTCATGGATGCTCAGCAGGTGGATCATGCGCGAGTTGTACTCACGCAGGAAGGAATCGACCTGCTTGTCGTTCCAGTCGTCGGGAATCGGCGACACCGCGTAGAAGGTCTTCAGGTTCTTGTCCAGCGGGCCCGGCGAATCGCAGTAGGCCACGGCCACGCCACGCTGGAATTCCGGCATCAGGATGATGTCCACCGGCGCATCCGGCAGCGTCATCAGGTCGTGCTCGCGCACGAACGCGGTGGACTGGTCCAGCGCGGCCTTGGCGTCGTCGACCACCTTGTCACGTGCCGGCTTGTCGGCGTAGGCCAGTTCCAGCGCGGCCTCGATGGCCTTCTGCTGCTGCTCGTCGGTCGGCTGCGCCGGCATCTCCGGCGCGCCCGGCTTGTCCTTCAGCACCGTCTGCGCGATGCCGTACATGTCTTCGCGCACGCGCTTGAGCTCGGCACGCGCGCGCTCACCGATCTCCTGCCGCGACAGCGAAGAACTGAGGGCGAACTTGAGCTTCTGGTCGTACTTCTCCGCACCGATGCGGAAATCACCCTTCGCGTTCGGCACGAGGGTCTTGTCCAGCCAGGTCTGCTGCTCGTCCACGGCCTTCTTCAGGCCATCGATGGCGGCCTGCAGGCGCTGCTGGTCGGCCTGCGGCAGTTCGCCGATATGCGGGGTGATGAAGGTATCGACGATGCTGAGAATGCCCTTGTTCTGCTTGGCCACCGTCTCGGCATGGATCTTCGGCACACGCGCCGGATCGAGGTTCTCGCGGGCCTGGGCGAAGATCGCCGGCAGCTTTTCCATGCGCGCGGTGGCCGACTTCAGCCGTTCCGGCAGCGGCGCGAACTCGCGTGCCATCAGGCCGTAGATCGCGCTGCCGGCGATGCCGTTGTACAGCTGCGGATCCCACTTGCCGGACTGCAGCACTTCGGCGTTCCAGATTTCCGACTGCAGCTGGTTGCGCAGGATGGCGGCATCGACCTGGTTCTCCCGGCCCAGCTTGGCCACGTCGATCCTGTCCAGCTCGCCCAGCAATGCCTTGTAGGCGGCGACAGTCTTCTGCTGGCCGGCCGCACTCAGGTCGTCGATCTCGCTGTCGTAGCGGTGGTCGCCGATCTGGGTGGCGCTGACCGGGGACAACTGCATCCAGGTGTCCAGGGCGCGCTTGGACAGATCGGCAAAGGCCGCATCGGCTGCCGCGTCACCGGCCTGCTGGCTGGCGGCGGAGGTGGAACCGGCGGTCGGGGCGTCGGCCTGCTGGCAGCCGGCGAGGGCGGCGACCAGGGCGAGGGCAAGAAGATGCGGGCGCATCGGCATTCCTGTACGGGGTCAAACCCCGAGCATAGGCCGCCAGGGCTGCTTTGTCCCCGTGCCATAGGATTACCATTGGCACCTACACGGACCCGCCAGCGGAGAAAAGGACATGGAATACCAGGGAAGCTGCCATTGCGGCAGGATCGCATTCACGGTGCAGGCCGAGGCCCCGATCAGCGACGTCATCGACTGCAACTGCTCGATGTGCCGCCGCCGCGGCAGCCTGCTGTGGTTTGCGCCACGCGAGGCATTCCAGCTGCAGACCGATCCAGCCGATGTGGCCACCTACCAGTTCAACAGGCACCACATCGACCACCACCATTGCCGCGAGTGCGGCACTGCACCGTACAGCGAGGCCGTGGATCCGCGCAGCGGTGCGGCCATGGTGGCGGTCAACGTACGCTGCCTGCCGCAGGTCGACCTGGCCGGCCTGTCGGTGACCTCCTACGACGGAGCCGCAGCGTGACGGTCCGGCATGGATGGGTGGGCGCATTGACCGTGCCGGCACTCGTGCTGGCCCTGGCGGCCTGCGCGAAGGTGGAGCACGCGGCCGGCGGCGGTGGTGCCACAGCCGAAGCCGTGGCGTCGCCCGAAGGCGCCTTCCTGGCCTATGAACACGACGTACAGGTACAGCTGGACGCGGAAGCGATCGCGCCGCGCATCCAGCAGGTCGCGCAGGCCTGCCAGAGTGCGAAGTTCGGCGACTGTGCGGTGCTGCAGGTGGACCAGCGCAGTGGCGATTCGCCCAGCGGCGAGGTCCGGGTGCGCATCGCGCCGAAGGGCGTGGAGCCCCTGATCGGCCTGGCGGGCGAGGGCGGCACACTGCAGTCGCGCACCACCCGCGCCGAGGATCTTGCACAGCAGGTGGCCGATACCGCGTTGACCAAGGCACGGTTGGAGAAGGAACACGCACGCCTGCTCGCCTACCAGGACCGTGGCGGTCTGAAGATCGAGGATCTGCTGGCGATCAGCACGCGCCTGTCGGAGATCGAGGCGGGGGTGGAGCAGGCCAGCAAGGACGCCGCGCAGCAGCGTCGCCGCATCGATACGCAGCTGCTGACGCTGGACTTCGGTACCACCTCCGGCGAGCGCGGCCGCAGCGAGATCGGCGATGCGCTGAGCGAGTCGGGCAGCATCCTCAGTACCAGTATCGCCTTCCTGATCCGTGCGGCGGCTGCATTGCTGCCGGTCGCGGTACTGGCATTGATCGCAGGATGGGGTGTGAGGGCGGGGTTGCGTCGCCGCCGTCGGACGCCGTAACGCGCGGGTTCGCCGGGCCACGCCCGGCGTGCTCAGCCTTCGTCGGTCTCGTATTCGACGAACACGTCCAGCTCCAGCGCAAGCTCCTGCACCGCGTCACGAACCTTCTGCGCGGTGCTTTCGTTGCCCACCTCCACCTCCAGTTCGTGGATGCCCGGACCGATGTCATCGGACAGTCCTGCCGAACTGGAATCATCGTCGTCCATGTGTGGCATCAGATCGTCGGTTTCCTCGACATGTTCGATGCCTTCCAGGCCCAGCAGCAGGTCGCTGATCGCACGGGCGTCGTCTTCGGTTCCAGTAATGCGCATTCGCAGCAGGGCCATGGCAGATGCAGGTCGTTGTGGAGGTATCCGCAGCGTAGCCAGCGATGGGCAAAGACCGGGTGAGGGCCTGGTCAGCCGGGCGTGGGCGCGCGGCCGAGCAGACTGTCGGGCAGTGCCGGGATCGGTGTGCGGTCGTCCTGTGCCTGGGCCAGCAGCCAATCGATGAACAGGCGTGCGGCCGGGCTGGGCGGCTGGCCTTCGGCATGCACCACGTAATACGCATAGCGGGCCTTCAGGGCGGGCCCAGGCAGCCGCACCACCTCGTAGCGCTGCAGGTAGGGTTGGGCGATGTGGGTGCGCGCCAGCACCGCGCCCATGCCATACACCGCGGCCCGCATCGCATCGGTGCTGTCGGCGAAGGTGTGCATCGGCGGCAGCGGCGAGGGCGGGCGTACGCCCGCATGACGGAACCAGTCGCGCCAGCCCTGCGGCGAGAGATCGGTCAGCAGCGGCAGCTCGGCGATGCGCGCCGGATCGTGCAGGGCTTCCACGCCCGGCAGCGCCGGCGAGGCGACCGGGAACAGGCTGTCGTCCATCAGGTGTTGCGCGTGCAGCCCCGGCCACTGGCCCAGGCCATAGCGGATGCCCACCTCCGGTCCGTTGTCGTCGTAGCGGTCCAGGCCGCTGCCGGTGTGCAGTTCCACCCGGATGTGCGGATGCGCCTGGGTGAAGCGCGGCAGGCGTGGCAGCAGCCAGCAGTACGACAGCGAGCGCAGGGTGGTGATGCGCAGCGGCACGCTGTCCGCATCCGGATGCAGGTTGTGGGCGACGGCGGCGACATCGGTGAACGCCGCACTGGCGGCGTCGGCCAGCTGCCGGCCTTCGGCGGTCAGCCGCACGCCGCGGGCATGGCGCAGGAACAGGCGGGTTTCCAGCACCTCTTCCAGGCGGCGGACATGGTGGCTGACCGCGCTGGCGGTCAGGTGCAGTTCCTGCGCGGCCTGGGCGAAGTTCTGGTGGCGCGCGGCGACCGCGAACACGGCCAGGGCAGGGAGCAGGGAAGGGCGTAGCTGCATGTCCAGCCTCAAACCATATTTGTGGCTGGCAGCGATACTACGCGCTTGTGCGGCGGGCGTCTGCGTCTGATCCTGTTGCACCAACCGAGGAGTGGATGATGGACGGAGGCAGGGCATGAATGCGGTCCCACAGGCGGCCGAGCGCGACTGGCGCACGCCGCTGGAGTTGACCCTGCTGGGCGCCATCTGGGGGTGCTCGTTCCTTTTCATGCGGGTGGCGGTGCCATCGTTCGGCCCGTTCGCCCTGGTCGAGGTGCGTCTGCTGCTGGGGGCACTGGTACTGCTGCCGTTCCTGTGGCGCGCGCGGGCGCAGTTCCCGCCGCGGCGCTGGCTGTGGCTGGCGCCGATCGGCCTGGTCAACTCGGCGTTGCCGTTCGTGCTGTTCGCCTACGCCGCCGAGCACGCACCGGCGGCGATCGGTGCGATCTGCAATGCGATGACGGTCCTGTTCGCCGCGCTCATCGCCTTCCTGTTCTTCGGCGAGAAGATCGGTGTGCGTCGCGCGGGTGCGTTGCTGGTCGGCTTTGCCGGCGTGGTGGTGCTGGCGACGGCCAAGGTCTCGGGCCTGGGCATCGGCACGGCCGTGCTGGCCGGCGCCGCGGCATCGCTGCTGTACGGACTGGGGGTGAACCTGGTGAAGCGGCACATGGCGGGCCTGCCGTCTGCTGCCGCGGCGGCGGCGACGCTGTCCTGCGCCTCGCTGTGGATGCTGCCGATGGCGGTGAGCCATTGGCCGCAGGCCGCGATTCCGCTCAAGGCGTGGGGCGCGGCGATTGCCTTGGGCGTGGCCTGCACCGGGCTGGCGTTCCTGATGTTCTACCGTCTGATCGGCCGCATCGGCCCGTCGCGTGCATCCACGGTGACCTACCTGATTCCACTGTTCGGTGCGGCGTTCGCGTGGTTGTTCCTGGGTGAGCCGGTGACGCTGCAGATGCTGATTGCGGGTGCGTTGATTCTGGGTAGCGTGGCGGTGAGTCAGAAGGGCTGAGCGGTTTCGCGCGTGACGCTTGCTGAAGGTGCTTCACTGTTCATGGGCGTTACTTTTCTTTGTACGCAAAGAAAAGTAACCAAAAGAAACGTTCCGCCGACCGCGAGCCGATGCGCGTTGCGCATCGGTACCCTGCGCTCCTCGGCCCGTCGAGGGACGGCGCGGGAACTCGCTGTGCTCAAACACCCGCGCCTCTTCGCCCTCGCCGGACCTGCGGTGCTCGGCTCGCTCAAGGCGGACCCAAGATCAAAGGCAAAAGCGGTCGCTTCGCTCGCCGGGCCCGGCCCGGCACTACCAAACATCGTCGTGCAGCTGTGGCTCTTGACCTTGAGTCCGCCTTGAGCGAGCCGAGCATCGCAGGGGAATCAGGGGCGAAGAGGTGCCGATGTCTGAGCGGAGCGAGTTCGGCACCGTCCCCTGATTCACCGAGAAGCGCAGGGGACCGACGTGCGAAGCACGGCGGCTCGCGGCTTGGCGGCGCGTTTCTTTTGGTTACTTTTCTTTTCGCGCGAAAAGAAAAGTAACGCCCATGAACAGTGAAGCACCTTCAGCACGCGTCACGTGCAGGAACCCATCACCGCACCGGCACCGGAACATTGCACAGATCGATATGCCCCGCCGGACGCTTGTAGAAATCATCCACGCGATTGCGCCGCGCCTCCACCGTATCGGCGAAAGTCTTCGAATCAGTACGCAACACCTGGATCGGCGTGCGTTCGGCGGCCGCCACGTCGCTGGCACGGCGGATCGAAATGATTGGCGTGCGCAGCTTCGGGTCTTCATAGAAGCCCATCGGCGCCGGGCCGCGCGGGATCGCGCTGAGCAGTTCCATGCCCTTCAGGACGCGACCGACCAGGGTGATGTTGCGGTCCAGCTGACGTGGCGACTGCCCGGTCACCACGTACAGTTCGGCACCGATGCTGCTGTCCTCGTCGTTGTTGCGACCGGCCCCCAGCATGCCGTAGCAGTGCGCCAGCCAGGCCTTGCCGGCCTGCGGATCCTGTCCGACCGGGAAGCCATCGACGAAACCGGTCTGCGCCGCCCAGCCATCGCGGTCCGGCAGCACGCTCACCTTCAGGCCGGCGCTGGCACGCTCGAACTCGGCCGGCAGCTTGCGCGCGGCACTGCCGAACGGCCTGGCCTTGGCCGGGTCATCGGCGTCGGCATCGCCGAACTGCACGACGAAGTTGTCCTGGGAACGGTAGATGCTGGTGCCGTCCCAGAAGTGCTCGTGGGCGAACGTCTGGATGTTGGCGACATGGCGTGGTGCGAACTGGGGCGCCAGTTCGATGATCACCCGGCCGGCAGGCAGATCCATGTACAGCAGGTTGGCCGGGTCGGGGGTGCGCCAATCGCTGGCGGCCGAGGCGTCAAGGATCTGCTGCGGGCTGCGGTAGGGCGTCGCTGCGCTGGCCAGCGAGGGCAACAGGCAGGCCAGGGCGAGGGCGGTCAGGGCAAGGCGACGACGGTGCGGCATGGAAACCCCGGAACATGAACGAGCCCTCGATTCTGCGCGAGCCGCAGGGCCACGCCAACCGGCAGGATGACTAACGACACATTCGCTATACCGAACTTCGCACTACTGTGGACTTCAACGTAGTGGAGGGCCGGGCATGTCGGAAGACGACATCCACCTGAAGAAGTTCCAGAAGGAGCTCAGCGCCGGAACCGTGTCGCTGGCCCTGCTGGCGGTGCTGGCCCGTACCGGCGAGCCGCTGTACGGGTACCTCATCGCCAAGGAGCTGGAGCGCGTGGGCGAGGGCGTGCTGAGTGGCAAGCAGAGCGCGCTGTACCCGGTGCTGCGCAACCTGGAGAGCGGCGGCCTGCTGGAGAGCCATGTCGAGCCCTCCAGCAGCGGGCCGCCCCGGCGCTACTACCGCATCAATGACCGTGGCCGCGAAGTGCTGGCGCAGTGGCGCCAGGCCTGGCAGGCCACCCGTGATTCCGTCGATTCCGTGTTGGAGGGGGTACCGCAATGAACGACCCGAGCCTGGCAGGCCGCGCCCTGCCGACCACCATCCCGCAGTACCTGGCGCAGCTGCGCGAGGCGCTGCAGGGCGCCGATCCGGCGATGGTGCAGGACGCGCTGTATGACGCCGAGGAATACCTGCGTTCCGAGCTGGCCGCCCAGCCCGGTCGCAGCGAGGCGGAGGTGATTGCCGATGTGGCCGGCAGCTACGGTGCGCCGGATGAAGTGGCGGAGATCTACCGCGAAACGGAAGTCACCGTGAACCGCGCATTGCGCACGCCGCGCGCCGACACCGCGCCGGTGCTGCGTGTGGCAGCCGAGGCCAGTGGTGTGGAACCGGCCGCGGCACCGCCGGTGCCGGTGCCGCGCTCGCTGCTGTCTCGCTTCTTTGGCGTGGTGGCCGATCCGCACACCTATGGCGCGCTGTTCTACATGCTGCTGTCGCTGGCCACCGGCATCTTCTTCTTCACCTGGGTGGTGACCGGCCTGTCGCTGTCGCTCGGCCTGCTGATCCTGATCATCGGCGTGCCGTTGACCGTGCTGTTCTTCGGTTCGGTGCGCGGGCTGGCACTGCTGGAGGGGCGCCTGGTCGAGGCGCTGCTGGGCGAGCGCATGCCGCGGCGGCCGCGCTACACCGACCGCAGCCGCAGCTGGCTGCAGCGTATCGGCGACATGTTCACGGACGGCCGCACCTGGCTGACGCTGTTGTACTTCGTGCTGATGCTGCCCTTGGGCATTGTCTACTTCACCATCGCGGTGACGCTGCTGTCGCTGTCGCTGGGACTGATCTGGGCGCCGGTGGCAGCGATCTTCAGCGGGGAAATCCCGGGCGTGTACGTTGATGGCGTGAACGTGCTGCCGATGGCTGCCTCGCCGCTGGTCGGGATCGTGGTCGCCGCGGCGGGTGCCCTGCTGCTGCTGCTGACGCTGCACCTGGCACGCGGCATCGGCAAGCTGCATGGCCTGATCGCCAAGAACCTGCTGGTGCGCCTGTAAGCGACGAGGGGTCGGATCCCTGTTCGCAGAACAGGGCTCTGACTCCGTTCGAGCGGGGTGCCGGGGTCAGAGCCCTTTCTGTTGGAAAGGGATCCGAACCCCGCCGCAGGGTCAGCCCGCCTTGCGGCGCAGCGGGGTGACGTTGCTCTTCTTCTTCGCTTTTGCCGCCGGCGCTTCTGCGTGCGCCGCGAAGAAGTCGCGTACCTTCGGGTACACCACCTCGCGCCAGCGGCGGCCGCTGAAGATGCCGTAATGGCCGGCACCTTCGACGATGAAATGCTCGCGGCGCTCGGCCGGGATGCCCGTACACAGCGCCTGCGCAGCTTCGGTCTGGCCGAGGCCCGCGATATCGTCCAGTTCGCCTTCGATGCTCAGCAGCGCGGTATCGCGGATCGCCGAAGGGTCGACCTTTTCGCCGTTGACCACCCACTCTCCGCGCGGCAGCAGGAAGTCCTGGAAGACCACGCGGATGGTGTCCAGGTAGTACCTGGCAGGCATGTCCAGCACCGCGTTGTACTCATCATAGAAGCGGCGGTGCGCATCGGCGTCTTCCAGATCGCCCTTGACCAGGTCGGCGTAGAAGTCCCAGTGCGAGCTGAAATGGCGGCTGGGATTCATCGACAGGAAACCGGCGTGCTGCAGGAAACCCGGGTACACGCGACGGCCTGCACCGGGGTAGCCGGCCGGCACGCTGTGGATGACGTTGTTCTCGAACCAGGACAGCGGGTTCTGGGTCGCCAGATTGTTCACCGCGGTGGGGCTGCAGCGTGCGTCGATCGGACCGCCCATCATCACCAGCGTGCGCGGGGTGGGCTCGCCACGGCTGGCCATCAGTGACACCGCAGCCAGCACCGGTACGGTCGGCTGGCAGACGCTGACCACGTGCAGGCGCTCGACGCCAAGGTGGCGGATGAACTCCTGGATGTAGGCGATGTAGTCGTCCAGGCCGAAATCACCTTCGCTGGCCGCAACCATGCGCGCATCGACCCAGTCGGTGACGTAGACGCGATGGTCGCGCAGCAGCGTGCGCACGGTATCGCGCAGCAGCGTGGCGTGATGGCCGGACAGTGGCGCCACCACCAGCACAAAGGGCTGGTTGAGCATGGTGTGCAGCTGGTCGGCTTCGTTGCTGTGACGCTTGAAGCGCAGCAGCTTGCAGAACGGCTTGCTCACTTCCTCGTGCACGACGATCGGCACGCGTTCGCCTTCGACCTCGATTTCGTTGATGCCCCACTCGGGCTTCTCGTAATCCTTGCCGATGCGATGGAACAGTTCGTTGACCGCCGCCAGGCGTTCGGCACCCGGCATCTGCGACCACCAGTGGCCGGGATTGGCGAAGAACTTGGCGTTGGCCTGGGCCTGGTGCACCCAGGGGGCGAGCAGGTTGCGGGTCAGTTCGTGCAGTTGATAGAGCATGACGACCGAATATGTATGGTCATATGTTGCCGCGCAGCATATCCCATCCGGGTGTCCCGCAGGTTAAGTTGACTGAAAATAATGAATCCGGATTCACATCCGTTCCAGCGCGGCCGCATCGCCTGCCAGGGCGGGGCCGAGCCAGCAGTGCGACCCTGCCGGCTGCAGGCCGTGCCGGGCCAGCGTCCGGCGATACCAGGCTGCCGGGCGGGACTGGAAGCCCTCATGGTCGCCCTCGAACGCGTCCTCGGCGGCGAAGGTCTCCAGGAAGGCGATGCCGCCGGTCAGCTCGGCCACGCCCGCCAGGCCGGCGCGCAGCTCGCGGTCGGGCACGTAATGCATCACGTCCGAGCAGACCAGCAGGTCCACCGGCGCGCACGGCCGCAGCCAGGCGAAGTCGCCGAAGCGGGCCAGATGCAGGTTGCGGGTCCGGCCATAGCGACGCACAGCGTACTCGCTGCTGTCGAAGCCCAGATACTCGACCTTCGGACGCAGTTTCCGCAACGGCGCGCGCCAGGCCCCCTCGCCGCAGCCGATGTCCAGCACGCTGCGGATCGGCCGCTCCAGGTAGTACTCGGCAGTGGCCACCGCCAATGCCACCTTGCGGGCGAGGCGGGCGCTGCCGCCGATGTCGGCCTGGCGGTACCAGCGCTGGAAGTAGGCGGCGTCGTAGGTCTTGTCCACGCAGAAGGAGGTTTCGTTGAAAACGGCGCCTATCGTACGGCGTTGCCGCTCGCCATGCGTCGATCGGTCGCGCCGACCGCAGCCGGTACACCCGCACGCCATGCGAGAATGGCCGCCACCTACGCCAGCCGCTGGAGCGAGCGCATGCAGAGCTACTACTGGGTCAAGACCTTCCACATCGTGTTCGTGGTGGCGTGGATGGCGACGGTGTTCTATCTGCCGCGCATCCTGGTGAACCTGGCCGAGGCGGCGGGACAACCCGCAGTGGTCGAGCGCCTGCAGCTGATGGGCCTGCGTCTGTACCGTTTCGGCCACTCGATGTTCGGCCTGGCCTTCGTCCTGGGACTGGTGTTGTGGCTGGGCTACCGGGTCATTCCGGACTTCCCCACGATGGTCGCGCCGGGCGGTGCCGGCTGGCTGCATGCCAAGCTCGGCCTGGTGGTGCTGCTGCTGGTCTACTTCGGCTGGACCGGCCGCCTGCTCAAGGGCGTCGCCAAGGGCCGGCCTCTGCCGTCCTCGCGCGCGCTGCGCTGGATCAACGAAATCCCGCTGCTGGCCTTCATTCCGATCGTCTGGCTGGTGCTGGCCAAACCCTTCTGAGCCGGCGCACATCGCGCACCTCCAGATGAATCGCCGCGTAACCTGACAAGCGGCGCGGCGCGCCTTGCAACAAATTGCATGGGCCCCGCCCGTGCGTCTCCAGATACTGCGCGCCTTCGACACAGCGGCTGCCTGCAGCAGTCCCGTCATCGCTCCGCGTGGGCATGGATGGGAATGCCAGGTACTGCACGCACGCTGTGCCGCTCACGTGCCCCCTCTGGAGATCCATCATGAAACATGCCCATCGTTCCGCCGCAGGCGGGCGTTCCCTTGCCCTGCGTCCGCTCTCGCAATGCCTGCTGCTGGCACTGGCCCTGCCGTTGGCCCAGCACGCGTTGGCCGGCAACCTCAACGGCGAGGACCACGAGGTGGTACAGGGTGACCCTACCGAAGCATGGCGGGCGAACAATGGCTCCACTCTTACGGTGTCCAACGCCAGCACCTACGGCATCCAGGTGTTCTATGGCTCCAATGCCTTCCTCACGCGTGCGGATGTGCTGGTCCGCAATGCCCGTGAGAACATTCACGTGCAGTCCGGCTCCCGGCTGGTCGCGCGGGACAGCCGTTTCGATCTGGGCATGACCCAGTTCAACGTTTCGATCGATTCGTCTGCCAGGCTCTACAACACGCAGATCAACTCTGTCGGTGGTGCCATCGCCTTGTACCCGGCAATCTACGGTGGACAGGGCGACGTGTACCTTCTGATGGACAACTCCCACCTGGCGGTGGCACACCGCGACAGCACTGCCTGGAACCACAACGTCGGTCTGAGTATGGGCGCGGGCAGGGCTGACATCGTCAACGGTTCGACGATCCGGGCCAGCCGCAACGGCGCCGTCATGTACTTCGAATATCGGGGTGCGGACAACCTGGTATTGAACGTCGACAATTCCACCCTGGAGTCGCAGACCGGCCCGGCGATCTGGGTCAATCCCGATGTCGACTGGGGCAGTCCCGATGCCGACGTCGACGGCGAATCCGCCGAGATCACCATCCGCAACGGTGCGCGCCTGATTGCCGGCGATGGCACGCTGTTGCTGGTCAAGCATGGCGAGGAGGGGCAGGTCGGCAACGTTGCTGTGCGCTTCAACGTGGAGAACGCGGCGCTGACCGGCGACATCATTGCCGATCGCACCTCCTACACGGGCCAGCTGGATGTCTCGCTGCGCAACCGCGCCACGCTGATCGGCCGCATCGTCGATGCGAGCTCGGTGGCGGTGGGGGAGCAGAGCACCTGGCAGCTGACCGGCGACAGCAGTGTCGGCCGTCTGCAGCTGGATGCGGGCAGCATGGTCAAGCTGGGCGACGGCGCGGGCGGCTTCAACACGCTGTCCCTGGACGAGTTCGTCGGTAACGGCGGCACGCTGGTATTCAACACGGTGCTTGGCGAGGACGACTCGCAGACCGACCGCCTGGTGATCGCCGGTGATGCGACCGGGCAGGCCAATGTGCGGGTGCTCAACGCCAGCGGCCAGGGCGCGCAGACCGACAAGGGCATCGAGCTGATCGAGATCAACGGCGCGTCCGACGCGCAGTTCGACCTGGTCGGCCGTGCGGTCGGCGGGCAGTACGAGTACTTCCTGTTCAAGGATGAGGCCGACGGCAACTGGTACCTGCGTTCGGAACTGCCGGTGACGCCGCCGGATCCCTGTGACCTGGATCCGTCGCTGCCCGACTGCGACCCGACCGGTCCGATCAATCCGGATCCGAAGCCGGTGCTGCGCCCGGAGACCGGCGCGTACCTGGCCAACCAGTACGCCGCAGGGCAGTTGTTCCGCCTGCAGCGCAGTGATCGCGACGGCAATGCGGCCGTTGCCGAGGGTGTGCACGGCTGGGCACGCGTGGACAGCCAGCAGGCGCGCCTGGGGGCCATGCAGGAGCAGCTGGATCTGCGCACGCAGCGCCATGTGGTGCAGGTGGGCGCAGACGTGGGGCTGTTCGATGAAGGGCGTGGCCGCCTGGGCGTGATGCTCGGTAGTGGGCGTGCTGACAGCACCAGCACCTCGGCGCTGACCGGCTTTGCGGCACGCGGCAAGGTCGCCGGCGTGGCCGCAGGGGTGTACGGCAGCTGGAACACTGGTCGTGCCTATGTGGACAGCTGGGTGCAGCACGGCCGCTTCAACAACCGGGTGGAAGGCGATGGCCTGGCCGCGGAGCGCTACGACAGCGACCTGTGGCAGGGTTCGCTGGAGGCGGGTTACCGCTTCGGCGTCGGCACGCTGGGCGACAGCAGGGTCAGCCTGCAGCCGGAGCTGCAGCTGGTCTACACCAACGTCAGCACGGATCGACATACCGAGCAGAACGGCACCGTGGTGCGTGGCCTGGGCGAAAGTGGCCTGTCCGGCCGCCTCGGCCTGCGCCTGGAAGCGGAATCGACCAGCACGCATGGCGCCGTGGTGACCCCGTACCTGACCGCCAACTGGTATCGCGACGCCCGCACGGGTGGCATGGCGTTCGATGACGTGGCCATGGACAGCGACGCGCCGCGCAACCGCTACGCGCTGGGTGCAGGCGCGCGGGTGGAATTCACCAAGGGCTGGACGGGCTGGGGCGGTCTGGACGTGAGCCGCGGTGACTCCGGCTACCGCGAAGTCAGCGCCACGCTGGGCATGTCCTACAACTGGTAAGCAGATCGGCGTACGGCGGGCCCGTACGCGCAGGAACAGGGACGTATCGCCACACGGATGTGGCACTGAAGCCGGGCATTGCCCGGCTTCAGGCGTTACCGTGCAGCGGAAGCAGCGATTACGCCGCCTCGTAGGTGCCGTAGCTGCGCAGGCGCTTGTAGCGCTGCTCCAGCAGTTCCCCGGTGGACAGCTTGTCCAGCGCGTCCAGCTCGTTCAGCAGCACGGCCTTCAGGCGCCGGGCCATCTGCGTCGGGTTGCGGTGGGCGCCGCCGGTCGGCTCGCGCACGACCTTGTCGACCAGGCCCAGGCTCTTCAGGCGCGGGGCGGTCAGGCCCAGCTGTTCGGCCGCGTCCTTGGCCTTGCCGGCGTCCTTCCACAGGATCGAGGCGCAGCCTTCCGGGGTAATGGTCGAATACACCGCGTACTCCAGCATCACGGTGCGGTCGCCCACGCCCAGTGCCAGCGCGCCGCCCGAGCCGCCTTCGCCGATCACGGTGCAGATCACCGGCACCTTCAGTTCGGCCATTTCCATCAGGTTGCGCGCGATCGCTTCGGACTGGCCGCGCGATTCGGCGTCGATGCCCGGCCAGGCGCCGGCGGTGTCGATCAGGGTCAGCACCGGCAGGCCGAAACGCTCGGCCATCTTCATCAGGCGCAGCGCCTTGCGGTAGCCCTCGGGCTTGGGCATGCCGAAGTTGCGCTTGATCTTCTCCTTGGTGTCGCGGCCCTTCTGGTGGCCGATGACCATCACCGCGCGGCCATTGATGCGGGCCAGGCCGCCCATGATGGCCTTGTCGTCGGCAAAGGCGCGATCACCGGCCAGTTCCTGGAACTCATCGAAGATGATGCGGATGTAATCGGCGGTGTAGGGCCGCGACGGGTGGCGGGCCAGCTGCAGCACCTGCCAGGAGGTCAGGTTGCGGAAGATCTGTGCGGTACGCATGCGCAGCTTGTCCTGCAGCGCGTGCACTTCGGCCTCGACATTGACCGCCGGACCGGCACTGGCGTTGCGCAGCTCCTGGATCTTCGCTTCCAGGTCGGCGATGGGTTGCTCGAAGTCGAGGTAGTTCGGATTCATCGGAAGCCGTCGTGTAAAGAAGGAGGAAAGTGTAGCCGAACCCGGTGAAATTCCCCGTACGCCCCTGTCTGGAGCGTACGGAGGGGCTGGCCGGCAGGCAGCGCGCTGCCTTGGCCGCGCCGGCTGGACGCGGGACCTGGCGGGGCGGGATCAGCTGGCCCAGGGCGGGCTGTAGCGCACCTTCAGGGTGCGCACGGCCGGGTCGGCGCGCAGCGCTTCCATCAGCTTCGAGTCGATGCGCACGGCGCTCTGTCCGGACACGTCGAGCATGCCGGCGATACCGCCGTGCGGGCCCTTCAGCAGCAGGTCCAGGCGCAGGGGCGTGCGGCCGGGGCGATGGCGGTCGAGCAGGGCATCGATGCGCTCCCACACCGGCCGCTGCTGGCGCAGGTCCAGCCGCAGCGACAGGCGCGTAGCGTAGTTGGCGCAGACCTCATCGAAATCCCAGCACTGGCGGATGCGCAGGGCGTAGCCACCGTTGAATTCGTCTTCACGCAGGCCGCCCTTGACCACCAGGATGCGGTCCTTGGTCATCAGGTGGCCGAACTCGGCCAGGGTGTCGGAGAACGCGCTGCACTCCACGCGTCCACGCCCGTCCTCGAGCTGGATGAAGATCTGGCTTTCGCCCTTGCGGCGCACGCCGACCACCTGGCCGGCCAGCACGGTCTGCACTTCCGGGCGCCAGCGCTTCTCACCGCCACCACCACCACCGCCGCTGTTGGCGCTCCAGATCTTTTCCACCGCGCCCAGATCGTTGCCGACCAGATCGCGCACGTCGTCGCGCCACGGATCGAATGGATGGCCGCTGAGGTAGAAGCCCAGCGTGTCGCGCTCGCCGTTCAGGCGCTGCAGCAGGGGCCACTCTTCGGCCTCCGGCAGGTCCAGCTGGATCGTCGTCGCGCTCGGGTCCGGCCCACCGAACAGCGAGTTCTGCCCGGAGGCGCGCTCGCGTGCCATCTGCTCGGTGGCCTTGATCACTTCCGGCAGCTGCAGCATCAGCGAGGCGCGGTTGCGGCCCAGCTCATCCAGTGCGCCGCAGTTGATCATCGCTTCCAGGGTGCGCCGGTTGAGCTTGGCCGAGCCGACGCGGGTACAGAAATCGAGCAGGTCGGTGTAGTTTCCACCCCGCAGCCGCTCGTCCACCACCGCTTCGCAGGCACCCTGGCCGACACCCTTGATCGCACCCAGGCCGTACTGGATGGTGTCCGGCGTGGCAGCCTCGAACATGAAGGCGGACTGGTTCACCTTCGGCGGCAGCACGGTCAGGCCGAGGTTGCGCACCTCGTCGAGGAAGCCGACCACCTTGTCGGTGTTGTCCATGTCCGAAGACAGCGTGGCCGCCATGAACTCGGCCGGGTAATGGCGCTTGAGCCACGCGGTCTGGTAACTGACCAGCGCGTAGGCCGCGGCGTGCGACTTGTTGAAGCCGTAGCCGGCGAACTTCTCCATCAGGTCGAAGATCTCGTCGGCCTTGGGGCCGTCGACGCCGCCCTTGGCCGCACCCTCGCGGAAGATCTCGCGGTGCTTGGCCATTTCGGCCGGCACCTTCTTGCCCATCGCACGACGCAGCAGGTCGGCGCCGCCCAGCGAGTAGCCGCCGACGATCTGCGCCATCTGCATCACCTGCTCCTGGTACACCATGATGCCGTAGGTGTCCTTGAGGATGGCTTCGGTGCGCGGATCGGGATAGATGATCTCTTCCTGCCCGTGCTTGCGCGCGTTGAAGGACGGAATCAGGTCCATCGGGCCGGGGCGGTACAGCGACACCAGCGCGATCAGGTCTTCGAAACGGTCGGGGCGTGCGTCCTTCAGCAGGCGGCGCATGCCGGAGGATTCGAACTGGAAGACCGCACCGGTGTTGCCGTTGGCGAAGATGTCCTTGTAGGTCGGCGCGTCGTCCAGCGGGATCGCCGCGATGTCCACCGGCGGAATGCCGGCGCGCGCGTGGCGCTTGTTGATCGCCTTCACTGCCCAGTCGATGATGGTCAGCGTGCGCAGGCCAAGGAAGTCGAACTTCACCAGGCCCACTTCTTCGACGTCGTTCTTGTCGAACTGGGTGACCGGGTTCTTGCCGATGCCGTTCTCGTCGTGTTCGGCGTACAGCGGGCAGAACTCGCTCAGCGGCTCGGGGCCGATCACCACGCCACCGGCGTGCTTGCCGGCGTTGCGGGTGAGGTCTTCCAGCTGCAGCGCCAGATCGATCAGGTCACGGACATCGTCTTCGGTTTCGTAACGCTGGATCAGCTCGGCCGATGCCATCTCCGAGCCCGGGCCTTCCTTGCCCTTGCCGAGCGCATCCTTCAGGTGGATGCCGAGGATGTTCGGGATCAGCTTGGAGACGCCGTCAACCAGGCCATAGGGGAAACCGAGCACACGGCCGGAATCGCGCACCACGGCCTTGGCGGCCATGGTGCCGTAGGTGATGATCTGGCTGACGCGTTCGCGCCCGTATTTGCGCGCGACGTAGTCGATCACTTCGTCGCGGCGGTCCATGCAGAAATCGATGTCGAAGTCGGGCATCGACACGCGTTCCGGATTCAGGAACCGCTCGAACAGCAGGTTGTAGGGCAGCGGATCCAGGTCGGTGATCTTCAGCGCCCACGCCACCAGCGAACCGGCACCGGAACCACGGCCCGGGCCGATCGGGATGCCCTGGTTCTTGCCCCACTGGATGAAGTCGGCCACGATCAGGAAGTAGCCGGGGAAACCCATCTTGATGATGGTATCGAGCTCGAATTCGAGGCGCTCGAAGTACTCCTCGCGGGTCTTGCCCGGCGCCAGCGGATTCTTCTGCAGGCGTTCTTCCAGGCCGTCGCGCGACATCTTCTGGATCCAGGTATCCAGGGTCTCGTCGTCCGGCACCGGGTAGTTGGGCAGGAAGTAGGTGCCCAGCCGCATCTCGATGTTGCAGCGCTCGGCCAGCGCCAGCGTGTTGTCGATCGCATCGGGGATGTCGGCGAACAGCGCGCACATCTCCTCGGCCGACTTCAGGTACTGCTGGTCACTGTACTCGCGCGGCCGCTTGGGATCGTCCAGCACGCGGCCGGTCGAGATGCACACACGTGCCTCATGCGCGCTGAAGTCCGACGGTGCAAGGAAGCGCACATCGTTGCTGGCCACCACCGGCAGGCCGCGCTGGCCGGCGGCCATCAGCGCGAAGCGGTTGAAGGCCTCCTCGCCATCGCGGCCGGTGCGGGTCAGCTCCAGGTGCAGGCCATCGCCGAACACCCGCTGCCAGTCGGCCAGATGCTGCTCGGCAAGGTCGTGCTTGCCGTCCAGCGCCAGGCGCCCGGCCAGGCTCTCGCGCCCGGCCAGCGCGAACAGGTTGGCGTTGCCCGCCTTCAACCAGTCCGGATGCACGGCGACGCCGCCTTCCGGACGATGGCCCTCCATCCAGGCACGGGTCAGCAGCCGTGACAGGCTCAGGTAGCCTTCGCGGTCGCGGCACAGCAGGGTCATCCGCCACGGGTCCTGGCCCTCCTCGGCGATCATCACGTCGGCGCCGGCGATCGGCTTGATGCCCACGCCTTCGGCTGCCTTGTAGAACTTGATCAGGGCGAACAGATTGTTGAGGTCGGTCACCGCCAGCGCGGGCAGGCCCAGCTCGACCGAGCGTGACAGCAGGTTGGCCTGCTTGGCCTTCTTCGGGTCGGCCTGGTCCGGCTTGGCCGGCACACGGATGGTCGAGTCCGCCAGCGAGAACTCGGTGTGGACGTGGAGATGTACGAAACGGGAGTTGGACATGCCGGACCAGGTTGGAGCGCGGGGGCCCCGGGTGCCGACGGGAGTTCGTCGCCGGGGTCGGGAAGCGCTGGAATGCCCGGTCAGGGTAGCGAGGGCAGGGGGAGGCGACAAGCTCTTGACGGCACGTCGATTGCGCGAACAGGCCGCCGGGCATGGCCCGGCGCTACCACGGCAATGTGGGCGCACGATGCCCGGCGGCGGTTGTTCAGGCGATGGCCGCGGCCGCCGGGTTTTCCAGGCATTCACGCACCGGGGCGAAACTGCGCCGGTGCTCGCCACAGGGGCCGTGTTCACGCAGTGCCGCCAGGTGGGCCGGAGTGCCGTAGCCCTTGTGCTGGTCGAAACCGTAGTGCGGATGCCGCACGTGCAGGTCCTGCATGTACCGGTCGCGCGACACCTTGGCCAGGATCGACGCCGCCATGATCGCGCGGTCGATGCCATCGCCACCAACCAGCGCCTGCGCCGGCAGTACCAGCCCCTTCGGAACCACGTTGCCGTCGATGCGGGCGAAGCCGGCCACATGGGCCACGGCCGCCACCACGTCGCGCATGCCCTGCAGGGTGGCCTGGTAGATGTTCAGGCGGTCGATCGCTGCTACGTCCACCAGCACCACATGCCAGGCCAGGGCGCGATCGATGATGCGGTCGTACAGCTGCTCGCGGCGCGCGGCGGTGAGCTGCTTGGAGTCATCCAGGCCGTTGATGCGCGGGCGGGCAGGATCGAATACCCCCGCCGCGACGGCGACCGGCCCGGCCAGCGGGCCACGGCCGGCCTCATCGACACCGGCGACCAGGCGGTCCGGTTCAACCCGCAGTGAACCGTCGAACAGGGCCAGGCTGGCTGCGGCGGCGTGGCGGCGGCTCATGCCTTGTCCAGCTCGCGTACCAGCAGCTCGCCGACAGCGTCGGCGGCGCGTGCCGAGGCATTGCGGCGCAGGCGTTCATGCAGGCGCGAATAGGTTCCCTGCAGGTCGGCGGCCCGTTGCGGATGGTCGAACCACTGCTGGATGGCGGCGGCCAGCTTGTCCGGCGTGCAGTCGTGCTGCATCAGCTCCGGTGCCAGGTCCTGGCCGGCCAGGATGTTGGGCAGGGCGAAGCGGTCGACCTTGATCAGGCCCAGCGCCTTGACCAGGCGGTAGGTCAGTTCGTTGACGCGATAGCCGACCACCATCGGCCGCTTCACCAGCATGGCTTCCAGGGTCGCGGTACCGGAGGCGAGCACCACCACGTCGGCGGCGATCATGGCGTCGCGGGCCTGGCCATCAAGCACATGCGAGTAGGCGACCGGCAGCGCCGAACGCGACAGCTGTTCCTCGATCAGGCGACGGCAGGCGGCATTGGCGGCAGGCACCACGACGTGCAGCCCCGGAATCCGCTCGGAAACCTGCCACGCAGCCTCGAAGAACGGCTCGCCCAGACGCGAGATCTCGCCCAGGCGGCTGCCCGGCAGTACCGCCAGCACCTTGGCCGTGGCCGGCAGGCCCAGCGCGGCACGGGCTTCGTCGCGGTTGCCCTGCAGCGGAATGTCATCGGCCATCGGATGACCGACAAAGCGCGCGTCGATTCCGTGCCGGGCGTAGATGGGGGGTTCCATCGGGAACAGGCACAGCACGAGGTCGGCACTGTTGCCGATCTTCTCGGCGCGCTTCTCGCGCCACGCCCAGACCGAAGGGCTGACGTAATGCACGGTGCGCACGCCACGCTGCTTCAGCCAGCGCTCGATGCCCAGGTTGAAGTCCGGCGCATCGATGCCGATGAACACGTCCGGCTGCCACTCGAGCGCGCGCTGGCGGAAGGCCGAGCGCAGCTTCAGCAGGCGCGGCAGGTGGCGCAGGACTTCGGTCAGCCCCATCACCGCCAGTTCGCTGGCGTCGTGCCAGGTCTGGCAACCGGCATTGCGCATGGCATCGCCGCCGATGCCGGCGAACTCGGCGTTCGGGAAGCGGGCCTTCAACTCGCGCACCAGGCCGGCACCGAGCAGGTCGCCGGAGGCCTCACCGGCCACCAGTGCGATCCGCAGCGGCCGCTCGCTGAGCACCCGCTGTGCAGGCACGCTGCCGGCCAGGGAGGCCAGCGGAATGACAGCGGCGCCGGCCGGCGCCTGGCCGGACGTGCTGCTCATCGCAGCAGGGGCCTCTCTGCGTGTTCGATGAACTCCAGCATGGACTTCACGTCCTCGCTGTCGCGCGCCTGTTCCACCAGCTGCTGCTTGGCTTCGGCCAGCGGCAGGCCGGCCACGTACAGGGTCCGGTAGGCACGCTTGATGGCGGAGATGCGTTCGGCATCGAAACCGCGGCGCTTCAGGCCTTCACTGTTGATGCCGCGCGGACGGCCCAGCGAATCGGAGCCCACCATGGTGAACGGCGGAACATCGCCGTTGGTCAGCGCACCCATGCCGAGGAAGGCGTGGGCGCCGATGCGGCAGAACTGGTGGGCACCGGCGAAGCCGCTGATGATCACGTAGTCGCCGACAGTAACGTGGCCGGCCAGCGTGGTGTTGTTGGAGAACACGCAGGCGTTGCCGACGTGGCAGTCGTGCGCCACATGCGTATAGGCCAGCATCCAGTTGTCGTCACCGATCGTGGTGATGCCACCGCCGCCGCCGGTACCGCGGTTGACGGTGACGAACTCGCGGAACACGTTGCGGTCGCCGATCACCAGTTCGGTGCGTTCACCGGCGAACTTCTTGTCCTGCGGCTCGCCGCCGATGGCTGCGTGGCCGATGAAGCGGTTGTCGCGGCCGATCCGGGTCGGTCCGAGAATGCTGCAGTGTGGGCCGACGACCGTGCCTGCGCCGATGTCCACATCGGCACCGATCAGGGTGAAGGCACCGACCTGCACATCGTCGGCCAGCCGGGCGGACGGGTCGATGACGGCGGTGGGGTGGATCCGTGGGGCGTTGTCAGTCATTCCTGGCTCCGTTATGGCTCAGCCCTTGGCACCGGCGCACATGACCTCGGCAGAGGCCACCACTTCGCCGTTGACCTTGGCTTCGCCGTAGTACCAGCCCATGTTGCGGATCAGCCGCTTCATCTGCACGTCCAGCAGCAGCACATCGCCCGGCACCACCTGCTTGTTGAAGCGGGCGTTCTCCACCTTGACCATGTAGAACAGCTTGGACTGCGCATCGCGGCCGAGCGAGAGCTGGGTCATCACACCGCCGGCCTGCGCCAGTGCCTCGATGATCAGCACGCCGGGCATGATCGGGCGGCCCGGGAAATGGCCCTGGAAGAACGGCTCGTTGATGCTCACGTTCTTCTGGGCAAGGATGCGCTTGGCGTCCACATCCAGCTCGAGGACCTTGTCCACCAGCAGGAACGGGTAGCGGTGCGGGATCAGCTCCTGGATCTGGAGGACATCGATCGGAAGCTGCAGCGTGTCGTTCATTCTTTCTCCTTGCTCACAGCCAGGATGCGCCGGGCCAGCGTATCGAGCTGCTTGAAGCGCGCGGCGTTCTTGCGCCACGTGCGGTTGTCGGTCAACGGGGTGCCGGACGAATACTCGCCCGGCTCATGGATGGAGTTGCGCACCACCGATTTGCCGGTGATCACGACCTTGTCGCAGATCTCCAGGTGGCCGACCACGCCGACGTGGCCGCCGAGCAGGCAGTAACGTCCGATCTTGGCGCTGCCGGCAATGCCGGTGCAGCCAGCGATGGCCGAGTGCGCGCCGATCTGCACGTTGTGTGCGATCTGCACCAGGTTGTCCAGGCGCACGTCTTCGTCCAGCACGGTGTCTTCCAGCGCGCCGCGGTCCACGCAGGTGTTGGCGCCGATTTCGCAGTCGTCGCCGATGCGCACGCCGCCAAGCTGCGGCACCTTGATCCACCTGCCCGCGTCCATCGCCAGGCCGAAGCCATCGGCGCCGAGCACGGCGCCGGGGTGGACGCGCACACGCTTGCCCAGCCGGACGCGGGTGACCAGGGTGACCCGGGCGATCAGTTCGCAGCCGTTGTCCAGGCTGCAATCCTCGCCGATCACGCTGCCGGTGCCGATGATGCAGTTCTCGCCGACTACGCTGCGGGCGCCGATGGACACGAACGGACCGATATGGGCGCTGGCTGCGACCTGGGCAGTGGGATCGATGACGGCGCTGGGATGGATGCCCGGCGGGCGTGTCGGTGCGATGTCGAACAGCGCGGCGATCTTGGCGAAGGTGGTGTACGGGTCCTTGGCCACGAGCGCGGCGCCGGGAGCCGCCTCGGCATCGTCGGCACGCAGTACCACCAGCGAGGCCTGGCTGTCGGCCAGCTGGGTGCGGTAGCGCGGATTGGCGAGGAAGGTCAGCTGGCCAGGGCCGGCATGGGCGAGGGTGGCCACGCCATGGATGGCGGTGGCGGGGTCGCCATGGACCTGCAGGCCGAACTGCTCGGCGAGTTGCTGGGCGGTGTAGGAGGGAGTATTCACGGCGGGAGTTTAACGTGTGACGCCATTGCGGTCATGCGGGGGGCAGAGCGTGGCGCCTGCCTGGTACGGGCGGGAGACGGCGGGTGGCCCTGGCCAGGACACGCAGAAGCCCCTCCATGGTGCTCGATGGCGCCATCCATGGCGCCAACGGTCCTGGCCAGGCCCACCCGCCGCCTCAGGACAGTCTCCCGCGAGCGCGGCCAAGGGCCCGTGCAGTGTGCAGTGTCATCTGCATCAACGAAAACGCCGGGCAGAGCCCGGCGCTTCGTACCCCGTCTGGTGGAGAGCCCCCCTTCTGTTAAGGGGGGCGCGCCAGCGGCGCGGGGGATAGGGGGTAGGTCGGGACCCGCTGCTTGCGCAGCAAGCCGCGGCGCACCTTCGGTGGTCAGTTCTTAGAACTGCCCACCGAAGGTGAATTGCAGGCGCTCGATCTTGTCGTCGTCTTCCTTCTTCAGCGGGAACGCATAGCTGATCGAGATCGGGCCGACCGGGGCGCGCCACAGCAGGGCCACACCGGTGGACACACGCAGTTCGTTGGCCTTGAAGTTGTCGGCGCCGTTGTAGACGTTGCCGAAGTCGACGAAGGCCGACACGCGGGCCGACGGGCTGTCGAACAGACGCGGGAAGTAGGCTTCGATCGAACCGACGGTCTTCAGCGAGCCACCCAGCGGCTGGCCTTCCGGATAGCCGGAAGTGACTTCGCGCGGGCCCAGCGTGTTGTCCTCGAAGCCGCGCACCGAGTTGGTACCGCCGGCGTAGAAGTTCTCGTAGAACGGCAGGCCGCTGGCGGTCACCGTCTTCCTGTAATCCGGTGAGCCCGGGTTGCAGTTGACCGTCTGGGTCGGGTTCGGGTTGGCCTCGGTCGGCGCGGTGTAGCAGAGATCACGCGAGGTGTCCTTGCCATAGCTGTCGCCGTAGCCGATTTCCGCACGCGTGTTGATCACCAGCGACGGCATGATCGGCCAGTACTTGGAGATCTGATAGTTCAGCTTGTAGTACTCGACGGTCGAACCCGGCAGCGTGGTCTCCAGGCCGATGCGCTGGTAGGTACCGCGGGTCGGCATGAAGTAGTCGTTGCGCGAGTCGCGTGCCCAGCCGAGCTCGGTGCGCCAGGCATGGAAGGTGCGGCGGCCGACGGCGTTGATGTAGTCGATGATCGATTGCGGCGTTGCGTTCTGGTACGTCGAGATCTGGTTGCTGTCGATGCCGAACATCAGCGAGACCGAGTCGGTTTCGGTCAGCGGCACGCCGAACACCACCTGCGCGGCACCGTTGGTGCTGTTGTACTGCGCGGTGTTGAAGTCGGAGTAGTCCAGTTCGCGCCAGGACAGGTTGTAGCCCAGCGACACGCCGTCATCGGTGAAGTACGGGTTGGTGTAGCTGAAGCCATAGCGCTGCAGGTAGCTGCTGCGCGAGGCTTCCACCGACACGCGGTTGCCGCCGCCGAGGAAGTTGTTCTGCGACAGCTGCACGGAGGTGGTCATGCCGTAGGACTGCGAGTAGCCCAGGCCGAACACGAAGCTGCCGGAGGTGGTTTCCTTGACGTTGTAGACGACGTCGACCTGGTCGTTGCTGCCGCTGACGGCCGGGGTTTCCACATCCACCGATTCGAAATAGCCCAGGCGCTGCAGGCGGATCTTGGAGCGGTCGATCGCGGCCTGCGAGTACCAGCTGTTCTCGAACTGGCGCATTTCGCGACGCATCACCTCGTCGGAGGTGCGGGTATTGCCGCGGAAGACGATACGACGCACCGACACGCGTGGGCCCGGCACCACCTGCATGTTGATGGCAACGGTCTGGTCAGCACGGTTGGTGGTCGGGATCGGGTTCACCTTGGCGAACGCGTAGCCGATGTTGGACAGCGAGTTGGTGATCGTGTCCGAGCTGAATTCCAGCAGCGCCCGCGAGAAGGTGTCGCCGGACTTCTGGATCACCATGCGCTCCACGTCCTCCTGCGGGAGGATGGTGTCGCCGCTGACCTTGATCTCGGAGATCTTGTACTGCTCACCCTCGGTCACGCCGGCGGTGAGGAACATGTCGCGCTTGTCGGGGCTGATCGACACCTGGGTGGAGTCGATGCTGAAGTCGACGTAGCCCCGGTCGAGGTACCACGAGTTCAGCTTTTCCAGGTCGCCGGACAGCTTTTCCTTGGAGTACTGGTCATCGCGGCGGTACCACGAGGCCCAGTTGTGCTCCTTGGATTCCCAGGTTTCCAGGATGTCCTTGCTGTCGTACTTCTCGGTGCCGACCAGGTTGACATGGCGGATCTTGGCCGCCTTGCCTTCCTTGATCGCGATGGCGATGTCCACACGGTTGCGGTCCAACGGGCTCACCGTCGGGGTGATCTCGACGTTGTACTTGCCGCGGTCGTTGTACTGGCGGCGCAGTTCCTGGGTCACGCGGTCCAGGCTCAGGCGATCGAACGTGCCACCTTCGGTCAGGCCGATGTCGGACAGGCCCTTCAGCAGCTGGTCGGACTTGATGTCCTTGTTGCCGGTCACGGTCAGCTTGTTGATCGCCGGGCGTTCCTTGACCGTCACCACCAGGATGTTGCCCTGGCGGTCCAGCTGCACGTCCTCAAAGAAGCCGGTCTTGTACAGGGCGCGGATGGTTTCGCCGACCTTGCTGTCGGTGACCGTCTCGCCACGCTCCACCGGCAGGTAGGTGAATACCGTACCCGAGCTGATGCGCTGCAGGCCGTCGACGCGGATATCGCTGACAGTGAAGGGCTCGGCTGCCTGGGCCAGGGCGGGAGCGCCGGTGACGGCGGCGAGGGCGAGGGCCAGCAGGCGGCGATTGGGGAGTCGCGTCATGTCACGTCCGGTAGGAAGGTCGATTTCATTGGTGCGGGATGCCGACGCTGTAGACGGCAACAACGTGGAAAAGTTCATCGCGGGACCAGGCCGAGGATGTCGTTGTAGAACGCCAACCCCATCAGCCCGGCCAGCAACGCCAGGCCGATGTATTGGCCGGCGGCGATGGCACGCTCGCTCAGCGGGCTGCCCTTGACCAACTCGATAAGGTAATACAGCAGGTGGCCGCCGTCCAAGATCGGGATCGGCAGCAGATTGATGATGCACAGGCTCAGCGACAGCAGCGCGAGGAACTGCAGGAACCAGTCGAGCCCACGTTTGGCCGATACATTGGCCACACGGGCGATGGTGACCGGGCCGGAAACGTTCTGCAGCGAGGCCTTGCCGGTAACGATGCGGGCCATCATGCCCAGCGAGTCGGCGGCCAGCCGGCCGGTTTCACGCACCGCCACGGTGACCGCGTCCAGTGGCCCGTAACGCAGCAGGGTGTCGTAGGCCGGGCTGTAGGTGGTGGGGAAACCGACGCCGATCTGCCAGACCGGCTCGCCCTTGCCGTCCTTGCCCTGGCGCGGAGTCACTTCCAGTGCCAGCCGCTCGCCGCCACGCAGGACTTCGATCATGCCGGGGCCGCCGGTGCGGCCCAGGGCCTGGATTTCGCCGATCACCTGGTCGACGCTGTCAATGCGCTGCCCGTCGATGGCCACGATGAGGTCGCCCGGCTGCAGCTGGCCCGCAACAACGGAATCCGGTGTGAGCCTGTCGACCAGGGCGGGCTGCAGCCATGACTGCCAGTACAGGCCCGCCAGGATCGGCACCCGCCGTTCATCGAAGCCTGCCGGCAGCTGCGACAGCGGCAGGGTACGGGCATGCACCTGGTCACTGCGGTCGATCACGTCCAGCGTGACATCACGACGGTCCATCGCTGCCGCGGTCAGGGCCATGCTGGCCTCGCCCAGGGTGCTGACCGGGCGGTCGTCCACGCGCAGCACGCGGTCACCACTGTTGAGCCCCGCCGTCGCCGCGATGCCGCTGGTGCGGCCGAGGGTGGGCGAATAGTCCTGCTTGCCGATCACGAACATCGCCCACAGCAGCAGGATGCACAGCAGCAGGTTGGCGACCGGCCCGGCAGCAACGATGGCGATGCGCTGCCAGACCGTCTTGTGGTTGAACGCCTGGCCGCGTTCCTGCGGATGCACCTCGACTTCGCGCTCGTCGAGGAATTTCACATAGCCGCCCAGCGGAATCGCAGCAATGGCGAATTCGGTTCCATGCCGGTCGCGCCGCGACCACAGCGGCCGGCCGAAGCCGACAGAGAAGCGCAGCACCTTGACTCCGCACAGGCGGCCGACCCAGTAATGCCCGAGCTCGTGGAAGGTGACCAGCAGCCCCAGGCTGACAATCATCCACCAGACCGATCCGATGAAGTCAGTCATGCAGGCTCACGTTGGCGGGCAGGGGCGGCGTCGTCATGCAGGGCTGGGCAGGCGGGCGGTTCAGGCGGCGTCGATGGCGTTCAGGGTCAGCAGGCGTGCGCGCTGGTCGGCGGACAACAGGACCTCCAGTGTATCGGCTGGCTCGGTCGGCAGTGTTGAAAGAGCGTTAGCAACCAGCGCCGGGATGGTCAGGAAACCGATCCGGCCCTGAAGAAACGCTGAAACGGCCTCTTCGTTGGCGGCGTTCAGCATCGCCGGGGCGGTGCCACCGGCGCGCATCGCCTGCCAGGCCAGCGCCAGGCAGGGGAAGGCCTCGGTATCGGGCGCCTCGAAATCCAGCCGGCCCTGCGCCAGCAGATCCAGCCCGGCCACGCCCGAGGCGATGCGTTGCGGCCAGCCCAGGCCAACGGCCAGGGTGGTGCGCATGTCCGGCAGGCCCATCTGCGCCAGGGTCGAGCCGTCGACGAATTCGACCAGCGAATGGACCAGGCTCTGCGGATGGACCAGCACCTCGATGCGTTCACCCGGCACGGCGAACAGGTGGTGGGCCTCGATCACTTCCAGGCCCTTGTTCATCAGGGTCGCGGAATCGACCGAGATCTTCGGCCCCATCGACCACTTCGGGTGGGCCACGGCCTGGGCCGGGGTGACCTGCGCCAGTTCGGCGCGGCTGCGGCCACGGAACGGGCCACCGGAGGCGGTGAGCAGGATCCGGCGCACCCCGGCGCCTTCGAGGCTGGCGTCGCGCGAGCGCAGGCACTGGAAGATGGCGCTGTGCTCGCTGTCGATCGGGATGATCTCGGCCCCGGCACGTTCGGCGGTACGGGTCAGCAGTTCGCCCGCCAGTACCAGTGATTCCTTGTTCGCCAGCAGGATGCGCTTGCCCGCGGCGGCGGCGGCCAGGGTCGAGGACAGCCCTGCCGCGCCGACGATGGCGGCCACTACGGTGTCGCAGGCGTCACTGGCGGCCAGCTGGTCAAGCGCTGCCTGGCCGGCGTGGGCCTGGGTCGCCAGGCCGGCCTCGCGCAGACCGTCGCGCAGCGCAGGGTACAGGGCCTCGTCGGCGATCACCGCGTGCAGGGGCTGATGCTGGCGGCACAGCGCAAGCAGCGCCTGCACCTGGCGGCCGGCGGCAAGCACGGTGGCCCGGTAGCGCTGCGGATGGCGCGCGATCACATCCAGGGTGGAGGCACCGATCGATCCGGTGGCGCCGAACACGGCGACCCGGCGCAGGTCTGCTGCTGCATGCATGGTCAGAATCCGAAGATTTCCTTGCCCAGCGCGAACACCGGCACGGCTGCCAGGACGCCGTCGACACGGTCGAGCACGCCACCGTGGCCCGGGATCAGGTTGCCCGAGTCCTTGGCACCGGCATGGCGCTTGATCAGGCTCTCGAACAGATCGCCCAGCACCGAGGCCAGCACGGCGACCACGGACGTGATCAGCAGGCCCGGCAGGTGGGCCAGGTCGATACCGGCCAGCCAGCCCAGGCCGACGGCCACGGCCACGCCGGCCAGCAGGCCGCCGACCAGGCCTTCCCAGGTCTTGTTCGGGCTGATGCGCGGGGCCAGCTTGTGCCTGCCGAAGCGGCGGCCGGCAAAGTAGGCGCCCGAATCGGCGGCCCAGACCAGCGCCAGCGCGGCCAGCAGCCACAGATGCCCCTGCCGGCCGGGCGGGTCGCCGCCGGCGTGGATCAGCACCAGCGCGGCCCAGGCCGGCACGATGGCCAGTGTACCGGCCAGCAGCTTGAGGATGCGCGCGGGGCTGCCCGGCTGTGCACCGAAGTTGAAGAAGCGCAGCCAGACCAGCGCCGCCAGCCACCAGGCGACGCCGACCAGCGTGGTGATCTGGAACAGCACCAGGGTACTGCCGTCGGCCCACACCAGCAGCACCATCAGCAGCAGGTTCAATACCAGCAGCACGGTGCGCGCCAGGGTGTCTTCAACGTCGGCCAGCTTCAGCCATTCCCACAGGCCGATCAGCAGGACGGCGGCGGCCGCGGCGGCCAGCCATTGCGTCGGCAGCAGCAGGATCGCGGCAATGGCGACCGGCGCCATGATCAGCGCGGCGAGGACTCGGGTCTTGGTCATGGGCTGGACGTCTCAGTGGCCAGGGCGGCGATCTGGGCGCTGGTCAGGCCGAAGCGGCGCTCACGGCCCGCATAGGCATCCAGCGCCTGTTGCAGCATCGCGGCGTCGAAGTCCGGCCACAGTGCCTCGGTGAACCACAGCTCGGTGTAGGCCAGCTGCCACAGCAGGAAATTGCTGATGCGGGTGTCGCCACCGGTGCGGATGAACAGGTCCGGTGCCGGCAGGTCGGCCAGGGCCATCTGCCGGCCCAGCAGCGCCTCGTCGATCTGTTCGGGCAGCAGGCGACCGGCCGCCACTTCGGCAGCCAGTGCGCGCGCCGCGCGGGCGATGTCCTGGCGGCCGCCATAGCTGGCGGCGATCGACAGGGTCAGCGTGGTGTTGCCGGCGGTGCGCTGTTCGGCCAGCTGCATGCGGCTGACCAGCGAGGCGCCGAAGCGCTCGCGCTCGCCGATGAAGCGCACGCGCACGCCCCGGCGGTGCAGCTCGTCCACTTCGCGGTCGAGCGCGCCCAGGAACAACTTCATCAACGCATCGACTTCGTCCTGCGGCCGGCCCCAGTTCTCGCTGGAGAAGGCGAACAGGGTCAGCGCCGGGATGCCCAGTTCAAGGCAGCGCTCGATGGTGCGGTTGACCGCGCGCGCGCCGGCACGGTGGCCGATCACGCGCGGGCGGCGGCGCTGCTGTGCCCAGCGTCCGTTGCCATCCATGATGATGGCGACGTGGCGGGGCAGGGCGGCCGGCAGGGGAGGCGGGACTGAAGGCATCGACTTCAGACCGACAACAGTTCCTTTTCCTTGTCCGCGACGACTTTGTCGACATCCTTGATGTTGCTGTCGGTCAGCTTCTGGATATCGTCTTCGCCGCGCTTCTTCTCGTCTTCGCTGATCGCCTTGTCCTTGACCAGCTTGGCGATTTCCTTGTTCGCGTCCTGACGGATGTTGCGGATCGCGATCTTGGCGCCTTCGCCTTCCTTCTGCACCTGCTTGACCAGTTCCTTGCGGCGCTCTTCGGTCGGCGGCGGCATGTTGATGCGGATCGCGGTGCCCAGCGTATTCGGGGTGAACTCGGCGTTGTACAGCCCCTTCTCGATCTCCTTGATCATGCTCTTGTCGAACGGCGTGACCAGCAGCGAGTGGGCGTCGGCGTTGGAGATCGAGGCGACCTGGTTCAGCGGGGTGCTGGCATTGCCGTAGGCATTGACGGTGACGCGGTCCAGCAGGGCCGGAGTGGCACGCCCGGTGCGGATCGAGGTGAGGGTGTGCTTCAGAGCGTCGATGCTCTTGGCCATGCGCGTCTGCGCGTTGTTCTTGATGTCGTTGAGCATCGCCCGGGTCCTGGATGTAACTGGAATCGGGCGATTATAGGCGAATACGGGACGCTGCCGGGCCTGGATCGGCCCGGGCGTCGCCTTGCGCTCAGGCTCAGGCCGGGTCGCGGCCCTGGACCAGGGTGCCGATGTTCTCGCCGCTGAGGATCTTCAGCAGCTCGCCCGGCTGGCCCATGTCGAACACCCGCATCGGCAGATCGCTGTCGCGGGCCAGTGCGAAGGCGGCGGTGTCCATCACTTCCAGGCCGCGGCGGATCACTTCGTCGTAGCTCAGGCTGTCGAAGCGGACCGCGTCGCTGTGCTTGTTCGGATCCTTGTCGTACACGCCATCGACCTTGGTGGCCTTGAGCAGCAGGTCCGCACCGATCTCGATCGCACGCAGGGCTGCGCCGGAATCGGTGGTGAAGAAGGGGCTGCCGACGCCGGCGGCGAAGATCACCAGCCGGCCTTTTTCCAGGTGGCGGATGGCGCGGCGGCGGATGTAGTCCTCGCACACGTCGTTGATCTTGATCGCGCTCATCACGCGGGCCTTGGCGCCCAGCTTCTCCAGGGCGTCCTGCATGGCCAGCGCGTTGATGACGGTGGCCAGCATGCCCATCTGGTCGCCGGTGACCCGGTCCATGCCGCCGGCAGCCAGGCCGGCGCCGCGGAAGATGTTGCCGCCGCCGATCACCAGTGCCACTTCGGCCCCTGCCTGCTGGGCCTCGATCACTTCACGGGCCAGGCGGTTGATGACCTTCGGGTCGATGCCGTAGTCCTCGTCTCCCATCAGCGCCTCCCCGGAGAGTTTCAGCAGGATGCGGCGATAGGCGAGCTTGGACATGGGGACCTCGGGTGCGTGGAAATCGCGGGCGATTCTACGCGCATGCGGCGCCCGGCCAAAGTGTTTTGTGCACTGCGGCGCAAAATCGGCTGGATCGCCCCGCTCATCGGGGCGTCCCGTTCAGCCCGCTTCGAGGCCGGCAGTGGCGGACAGTTCGTCGTGGCCCAGCGCGCCGGGGGAGCGGGCGATCACCCGGTTGCGGCCCAGGTTCTTGGATCGATACAGCACGTCATCGGCGGCGCGCAGCAGGTCCTGCACGTCGGCGAAGCGTTCGTAGCCCCCCTGCGTGGCCACGCCGGCGGAGAAGGTGACGAACAGCGGCCCTCCCTCGAGTTCGGCCATCGGCGTGGCGACGATGTTCGCCAGTACGCGCCGGATCACCTCCAGCGCTACCGATTCGCTGGTATTGGGCAGCAGCGCCACGAACTCCTCGCCACCGAAGCGGGCGACGGTGTCGCTGTTGCGCAGCTGGCCCTGCAGTTTGCCGGCGAAGGCGCGCAGCACCTCGTCGCCGGTCAGATGACCGTGAGCGTCGTTGATCTTCTTGAAGTCGTCCAGGTCGATGAAGGCCACCGAAAGCGGCCAGCCATGCCGGCCGGCGCGCAGGAATTCCTGCTCCAGCACCGCTTCCAGCTGGCGCCGGTTGAGTACGCCGGTCAGCGCGTCACGGTGGGCCTGGTCGGCCAGCCGCTTGGCGCGCGCCTCGAATTCATCGGCGCGTCGCCGTGCCTGGTCGGCATCCTGCAGTTCGCGCAGGTTGCGCAGGGTGGCCAGCTCCTGTGCGTGATCGATCAGTTCGTGCACCCGCGCCGGAGAATTCAGGCCGGCTTCGAACAGGCTGGCGATATCGGGCAGGGCATCGCTGATGCGGGCCAGGACCTGGTCGAAGCGGGCGCTGTCCAGATCCAGGCGGTCATGCACCTGCTGCAGCGCCCGTTCGCGGGCCGCGTCGGCGTCGCCGTCCAGCCAGATGTCGGCGACCGCGCCGGACAGTTGCACGCACGCCTGGAAGGGCGAATCGGCGGCGTCCTCGTCTTCGCTGTGGCTGATGCTCTCCACCAGGTAGCGCGGCAGGCCCCACTGCTCGGCCACCCAGGCGCCGACATCGGCGTGGCTGCAGCCCAGCACGTCGCGCTCGCGGGCAACCAGGTCGAGGTTGTCGCGTGCTTCACGCAGCAGGGGCAGGTAGCGCTCGGCTTCGGCCTGGGCCAGGCACAGCACGCCCATGTCCTGCAGCAGTCCGGCCAGCATCAGTTCTTCCAGGCGGCGCAGCCCGCGCGCCTGGCCAAGCTGGCTGGCGGCCAGTGCACTGAGGATGCTGCGCTTCCAGGCCCGCTGGCGCAGGTCGTGATCGGCACCGCTGCCGGTCAGTCCCTGGGTGACCGTGAAACCCAGCGCCAGACTGATGGTGGCGTTGAGGCCCAGCATGGTCAGTGCCTGGCCGAGATTCTCGATGCGACGCCGGCTGGCATACAGCGGCGAGTTGGCGATGCGCAGCATGCGGGCGCTGAGCGCCATGTCGATGGCGATGATGTCGGCGGCGGTGGCGATGTCCGCTTCCGGATCCTGGGCCAGTTCGATGATGCGCAGGGCAATACCGGGTGGCGAGGGAAGGTTGCGGCAGAGCGCCAGGGCAGCTGTCAGCTCGGGAGGCATGGCGGATCGTTCAATTCCATTAGGGCAAGAATACCTAGGAATTCATCACAGTCTGCGACTTTCTATCCTGCTATGTGACTGAGGATTCCCTGCGCCGAGTATCGGCCTGATTCGCGCGCAACGCAAAGTTCACCGACGGCATAAAAAAAGAGCCGCGGTTCCCCGCGGCTCCTTCTGGTCGCTTCACAGCCGGAAGGCTGGACTCAGACCTGCATCGCCTTGGCAACTTCGGCGGCGTAGTCTTCCACCACCTTCTCGATGCCTTCGCCGACGACCAGCAGCTGGAAACCAGCGACGTCGGCACCGGCGGCCTTGACCACCTGCTCGACGGTCTTGTCGCCGTCCAGCACATAGGCCTGGCCGTACAGCGTCACTTCGCTGACGATCTTGTTGATCTTGCCGCTGATGATCTTTTCCAGGATATCGGCCGGCTTCGACTTGTCCTTCTCGGACATCTTGGCCAGTTCGATTTCCTTTTCCTTCTCGACGAAGTCGGCCGGAACGTCGGCGGCCTTGTTGTGCGGCGGCTTCAGCGCAGCCACGTGCATGGCCAGGCCGCGGGCCAGTTCGGCGTCGCCGCCGACCAGGTCCACCAGGACGCCGACCTTGCCATTGGTGTGGACGTAGGCACCCACGGTGTTGTTGCCGTCGACCTTGGCGATGCGGCGGATCTGGATGTTCTCACCCAGCTTCTGCACGGCCAGGGCGCGGGCTTCTTCGACGGTCTCGCCGGAGGCCAGCTTGGCGGTCTTCAGCGCTTCGACGTCGGCAGCGCCCGATGCCAGGGCGGCAGCGGCAACGGCGTCGACGAAGGTCTTGAAGTTGACGTCGTTGGCGACGAAGTCGGTTTCCGAGTTGACTTCGACCAGCACGGCCTTGCCGCCGTCCTGTGCCAGGCCCAGACGGCCTTCGGCGGCCACGCGGTCAGCCTTCTTGTCGGCCTTGGCAGCGCCGGACTTGCGCAGCAGTTCCGCCGCAGCGTCGATGTCGCCGGCGGCTTCGGTCAGCGCCTTCTTGCATTCCATCATGCCGGCGCCGGTGCGCTCGCGCAGTTCCTTGACCAGGGAAGCAGTGATTTCCACGGGATTACCTCACGAAAGAAAGGGGTTGGGCCGGCATGGTGGCCGGCCCGTATGACATGGTCCTGTCACGCGCCGAGGGCGGCATGCAGGAGGGGTGGGCGCTGGGGCCCACCCCGGGGCCTGGATCAGGCCTGGGCTTCGTCGCCCTTCTTGGCGGTCTTCTTGGCCGGAGCGCGACGGGCCGGCTTCTCTTCGCCTTCAGCGGCGGCTTCAGCGAACTCTTCCTCGCGCACCGAGGCGGCGTGCGGAGCAGCGGCCTTGCCTTCCAGCACGGCGTCGGCGGCGGCACGGGCGTACAGCTGCACGGCGCGGATGGCGTCGTCGTTGCCCGGGATGGCGTAATCGACCAGCTCCGGGTTGTAGTTGGTATCAACCACGGCGATCACCGGGATGCCGAGCTTCTTGGCTTCCTTGATGGCGATGTCTTCGTGGCCGATGTCGATGACGAAGATGGCGTCCGGCAGACGGTTCATGTCCTTGATGCCGCCCAGCGAGGCTTCCAGCTTGTCGCGCTCGCGACGCAGGCCCAGCACTTCGTGCTTGACCAGCTTCTCGAAGGTGCCGTCGGTTTCACCGGCTTCCAGTTCCTTCAGGCGGGCAACCGACTGCTTGACGGTACGGAAGTTGGTCAGGGTGCCGCCCAGCCAACGCTGGTTCATGAACGGCATGCCGCAACGCTCGGCTTCTTCCTTGATGGTTTCGCGGGCGCTGCGCTTGGTGCCCAGGAACAGGACGGTGCCGCGCTTCTGGGCAACCGACGAGATGAAGTTCATCGCGTCGTTGAACAGCGGGACGGTCTTTTCCAGGTTGATGATGTGGATCTTGCCGCGGGCGCCGAAGATGTACGGAGCCATCTTCGGGTTCCAGTAGCGGGTCTGGTGGCCGAAGTGGACGCCGGCTTCCAGCATCTGACGCATGGTGACCTGGGGCATTGCAGTACTCCTGATATGGAACCAGCGATTCCGCCCGCGGTATAGGTATGCGGGACGCGTGGAAGCGCGATCGGTTCCGGGGTTGGGCTTCCCTGTTGCCTCCGTGGCCGAACTCCTTGCGGAGCACCCCGGCACGGATGGGGGCAGCAGGTGTGGATTCACCGGTGACGTCCGGTGTGGACGGGGTCCAGCGCACAGGGCGGCAGGACATCCCGGCGATTATAGCCCGGCGGGCGGGTTCACCGCAATTGACGGGTCCCATGCGTCCAGAACGACCTCCCGGCCGTCCTGCAGGCGGGCCCGGAAGCGGCCGCCGAGATAGCCGTCGCGGCGTGCCGGCAACGTCCAGCGCCTTTCCCGTCCTGCCAGCACATAGCCGGCCAGGCCCGGCAGCAGCACGCTGCGATGGCCGCCGGCGGACTCGAATGAAAGCCCGTCCAGGCGCGCATGCAGGCGGCCCGGGTTGTTCAGTCGCAGATGAGTCTGCGACCCGTTGGATTCGACGCGGGCACGCACGGCCGGGCGCACTGACGGCGCAGCCGTACCCTGGAACAGGGGCAGCGAGTAGCGCGGCAGGCTGCTTCTGCCGGGGGCGAGCACGATACGGTAGGCCTGCTCGGCGGCGACCGGGACGGCGCTGCGGGGCAGCAGCCAGACCCGCTGGCGGGCGCCGGGCGCCAGATCCAGTCGGGTCGGACTGGCCAGGATGCGGTCGCTCGGCTGCAGCCGTTCGGCGTCCAGCTGCTGCTCCCACGCCAGGATCTGCACCTCGCCCTGCCAGCGCTCGGGGCCGGGGTTGTGCAGCCAGAGTTCGGTGCGGCCCCCTTCGGCGGGCAGCTGCAGGGTCGTGGGCAGCAGGTCCAGTGCGGCGGCAGGCAGCCCCGGCAGCAGCAGGAACAGGGCAAGGAGTGCGCGCATCGGCATCAGTAGATGAATGTCGGTTCGGCGGAAGCGTCGTCGGTGGGCGCGGCTGGCGCGGGGGCGAGTTCACGCAGCTGTGCCGGCAACTGCGGGGCATCGCTGCGCTGGTGCGGAACGGCACACGCGCGGCCGCCGGCATCGCCCTGGCAGGCTTCCACTACGACCAGGCGCACCTGCACCGGGGCTGCCGGCTCGGCCCATGCCAGGGGGGCGGCGAGCATCATCGCCAGGATCGGAACTGCGCGAACCACCTGTCATCCACCGTGCCGGGATACCTGCTGGACGCTATCGGCCGGGCGCGCCGGATCTGTAGGGGCAGGTGCTCGCGGCACCGGTCAGTAGGTGATCGTCACCTGCACCACATCGTTGTAGGTACCTGCCGGCGGCTGGCCGGTGACCGGCGGCACCCGGCCGTAGATCGTCAGCTGCTGCGCACTGCCGGTACCGGTTCCGCTGGCGGTATCGACCGTGAGCGTGTTGCCCCAGCGCTGGTTGCGTGCGCTGTCGCGGTACAGTTCATAGGCTAGGTAGTAACTGCTGCCCCCGATGGTGGTGCGCATGCGCCGGGTCGGGGTGGCCGGGGGATTGTTCTGGCCGTTGTCCAGGCCGATCTGGAATGCCGTGTTCTTCAGGCAGGTCAGGGTCAGGGTGGCGGTCCGGTCGATGTTGCTGGTGATGCTGCCGGTGACGTTGCCGAAGTCCAGGGGGGTGGTGAGGTAGCTGCCGCACTGTGGCAGCACGGTCGCGGTCGCGATGAAGCTGAAGGCCGCGCTGGCGCTGTTGGTGCCGGTGGCGCCACCGTTGCAGGTGGCCGGCACGGTCGCGTTGCCCAGCAGCACTTCGTTCCAGGCCCAGGTCAGCACCACGTCGGCGCCGCTGAAGGTGCTGCTGTAGTTGCCCGCGGCCAGCACCTGGTTGGCCGGGATCTGCGCGAACAGCTGGGTGGCCTGCGCGCCGCTGCCGCCTGTCACCAGCGGCACGTTGTAGGTCATGGCCAGCTCCTGCGCCGGGGGTGTACCGCGGGGGACCAGGCCGGTGACCTGGCTGTAGCCGGCATTGTTGTAGAGCTGGAAGTTCAGGGTGTCGGGAGGGCTGCCGGTACTGGTGCGCAGGGTCCGCCAGGTGCTGCTGCTGCCACCGCCGCTGCCGGCACCGATGCCCACGCACACGCGCACGCCGGTAGTGGCCAGCAGGCTCAGCGCCGCCGTCGTGCAGGTGACGGTGATGTTCAGCGTGGCCGAGGTGGGCCCTGGGGCATTGCTGTTGACGTTGCCGAACGGCAGGGTGGGGTTGGCGGTGGCCGTGCACACCGCCGCCGCGTGCGCCGGTGTGGCGGCCAGCAGGCCGAGCACGAGCAGCAGGCCGAGCAGGGGCACCTTCATGGCGCCACCTCGGGAATGCACGGTACCGGTGCCGGGCGGGGCCGGGCGCCGCTGGCAGCCACTTCCGGTGTGGCCGGTACTTTCACCCGGCACTGGCTGCGGCTGGTGGTGATGTACAGCACGCTGCCCGGCGCCACGTCCTCCAGGTACAGCAGGCCGTCGTAGCCGACGGTGGCCTGGCGACCCTGCGGCAGCTGCACTTCGCTGCCCACCTCCAGCGGTTGTCCGGCCATGTCCTGCAGGACCAGGGTCAGTGACGGCCGCGAGCGCAGATGGAACGTCACGCCGGTGCCGGCGCGCTGGCGGGGTGTCACCCAGTCCTCGACGCGGTCGGCGCGCATGTCCGCCGGCAGGTCGAGAGTGTCGATGGAGACCCGGTTGCGCTGCCACGACAGCAGGGGGCTGACCAGCAGCAGGCCACGGTCGTCGGTGACGCCGATCAGGCGGTTTTCCAGCCGTACCGGCACACCGGCGACGCCGCTGGTGCTGACCACCGCGAAGGCGTCGGAGACCTCGCGGGTGGCAAAGGTGTGCCCGTCCATCCACACCAGGCTGCCGCTGGCGCTGGCATAGGCGTAGTCAATGCCGGCCTGGCGCGATGCGCCGAGCGCGTAACGCCCCACGTCGTTGAGGATGCCGACCTCGGCCAGGCCGCCTGTGCCCTCGTCGCCCCCGCGCACCTGCGCGCGCCAGCCGATGCCGCCGGCATTGCCATCGCCGGGGACCGGCTGGGTGATATCGGCCACCCAGGCCTGGCTGTCGCCGTTGCGCTGGCTGGAGAGGCTGGCCTGGCGGTTGTTGCCGAGGCTCGCGCTCACTGACAGGTAGATGTTGCGGTCGTCACTGCTGTCCAGGTTCTGGTTGACCGACAGGTAGGCCGACCAGCGCTGGCTCCAGGTACGCGACCAGAACAGGCTGGCATAGCGGTTGTCGTCGCCATCGGGGTAGCGCAGCCGCAGGTAGCTTGCGCTCAGCGTTCCCAGCCCCAGCAGATCGAGACCGGCAGTGGCCTGTTCGCTGATGCGCGGGGGCAGATTGTCCTGCAGCGCGCCCAGATCGCGGTAGTCGCCGTGGGTGCGTACGCTGCGCACATTGAAGTTGAAGCGGCGGTTGTTCCAGCTGTAGCCCAATGCCCATTGGCCGCCCTGCAGGCCCTGCAGGCGGCTGTGCGCATAGGCGGCATTGAACACGCCGGCCTCGCCCGCCAGCCACCAGCCACCGACGCCGGCCTGCAGCAGGCCGCCACCGCCTTCGGCGTGCGCTTCGCCGGTAAAGGTGTCGCTGATGCCACCACGCCAGCTGGCGCTGGCCACCGTGCGGCTGTCGTACTCGAAGGAGCGTTCGCCGAACGCTTCGCGCAGTTGTCCGGCACCGACCGACCAGTCCGACAGGCCCTTGGCCAGCAGCTGCTGGGTGCCATAGAAGCTGAAATCCAGCGTCTGCATGCGGCCGAAGGCATCGGTCACCACAACCTGCGCGGTGCCGGTGCCGCTGATGCCCGGCTGTGCCGCCAGCTGGAACGGTCCGACCGGCACCTGGCCGCTGTACTGGCGCAACCCGTCGACGTACAGCTCCACCGTTGACGGCACCACCGCCTCGCCCAGGAAGCCGGGCGTCGGTGTCAGCACGCGGTAGGGCTGCAGCCCGTAGTTGCGTCCGACCTGCACGCCGCCCAGGCGCACCGGCCGGGTCCAGTCGACAAAGCCGCTGTAGAAATCACCGATCTCCAGCGTGGTCGCCGACTCGGGAAAATCCAGTGTCCAGTGCGTATCCAGGCGCACGCTTTCGCTGCGCCAGTGACGGTCGTCCGGCTGCTGGTAGCGACGGGTGACCGCCGTGTTCTCGAAGGTGCCGCTGCCGATGCCGAACAGACGCAGTTCCGAGCTCAGGGTAAGGTTACCGAGTGCTTCGATGCGGCTGCCGTACACGTCGTAGTTGAGCAGCAGGCCCGGCGAGGCGCTGCCGGCCGGCGTACGCACCTGCGGGCGGCCGAGCAGGGTGGTGGGCAGGGTCAGCTGGTCCAGCGGCACATCCAGCGCCAGTGTCTGCAGCTGGGCGTCGTAGCGCGCGACCACGCCGCTGATCTGATCCAGAAACACCGGTGCATCGCCGGTGGCGCTGAAGCCGAGCTGGCGCAGCACCTCCGGACTGGCCTGCAGGCGGCCACGTGCTTCAGTGAAGGGCAGCAGGCCGCGCGGCGTGCTGTTCAGCGAGACGTCCAGGTACAGCGTCTGGCCGGCCGTCAGCGGTGTCGGGGGAGGCAGCAGGGCATCGGCGGAGACGCCGGAGATGCCGGACACGTCGGCGGCCGGAGCCGCGGGAACCCACGCGGCAGCGAGCACCGTGCCCACCACCGCCTCAGCGAGCCGGTGGCGGCGATAGCGGTGTCTGCGTCGACTCGCCATTGATCTTGGCCGTGATCTGGTCGTTGTCCCGGTCGACCGCCGTGCGCTCCACGGGCCAGCGCATCACCTGGCCGGGCAGCACATAGCCCAGCAGGCCGGGGTGGACGATACGTGGGCGTTCGACACTGCCCAGCGCCAGGTCGGCGATCTGCGCGTAGCTGTCGCCGGAATTGCCGATCTCGACGCCGCTGCGACCGTCGTCCAGCCGTAGCAGGCGTGCCTGCAGGCGCGGCGCCGGCGTGCCCCCGGCCGGCTGGATGAACACCGGGATCGAATAGCGCAGCACGAACTGCATGCCGCTGGCGCGGGTGGCCAGGTCCGGCACTTCGTCGACGATCAGGCGGTAATGCTGCTGGGAGGCCGGTGCCTCGCTGTCCGTGCGCATCACCCGCACCAGCTGCTGCTGGCCTGCGGCCAGTTCCTGCATCGGTGGAGTTGCCAGCAGCCCATCGGCAGGCAGCAGCTGCTCCCTGCCATCCTGCTGGACCCAGCGGAACACCCGCACCTGCAGCTTCACCGGCGCGGTCCCGCTGTTGGTCAGCCACAGCTCGGCGGCACGCTGGCGGGGCTCCAGCTGCAGGGTGGTGGGCGCGACCTGCAGGCTGGTGGCGGCGGAGGTGGCCATGGCGCTGGCCAGCAGGCAGGCGAGCAACGCCACGCCGGCGGCGCGCCACAGGCGGGGTCGGGACATGGAGGCGTGCTCCATCAATAAGTGATCGTGGCGGTGATCGTGTCCAGGTAGTTGCCGGCGGCCGCGTTGTTGGTGCTCAGGTTCAGGATCTGGCCGTAGACGATGTAGGGGACCGCCAGGCCCGTGCCGATGCCGGCCTGGGTATTGGTGCCGGTCGTCGACCCCCAGACCAGGCTGTGTGCCGCGTCGCGGTACAGCTGGTAACCGACGTAGTTGTTGGCGGTCACCGCCGCGTCGGTGTTCTTCATGCGCCGGGTGGTGACGTCGCCGGCCGTACCGGCGTTCGCACCCGCGTTCAGCGCGATCGTATACGGGGTCAGCGCAGAGCACTGGGCGGTCACCGTGCCCTGGCCCAGGGTAGGTATCGCGGTGGTCGATGCGGCGGTACCGAAGTCGACGTTGGTGGCGGCCGCGGCCGTGATCGTGCAGGCCTTGGTGACCACGAGGGTGACGTTGAAGGTGGTGGTATCGGCCGCCAGCGCCGGGCCGGCCAGCAGCAGCGCGATCATGGCCCCGGCAAGGGAGGAGCGCAGTGGGATTCGCATGGACAACCTCCTTGACCCGAAGGTCCGTTGAACAAGGCGAAGGCGGCACGTTCGGGGCCGCTTCGGCGACGCTGGCGCCAGCTTAGGACCGCCAAGTGTCTGTAATCCGTGATAAACAGGGGCTGCGGAATGTGGGCGCGATCACGCTTTCGCTCGCCTTGCCGGAACTGTGCATGGCCGGGAACGTCCAGTTGGGTGGCGTTCGTTCAGATTGCGGCCGGATCGGCGATAATGGGCGCCATGAGCGTGAATCTGAAAACCCCGCAGGAAATCGAGATGATGCGCATTGCCGGCCGCCTGGCCAGCGAAGTGCTGGACATCGTCACCCCCCACGTCAAGCCCGGTGTCACCACCGAGGAACTGGACCGCATCTGCCATGACCATATCGTCAACGTGCAGGGCGCCATTCCGGCCAACGTCGGCTACCGCGGCTTCCCCAAGACCGTGTGCACCTCGGTCAACAATGTCATCTGCCACGGCATCCCGAGCGAAGGCAAGGTGCTCAAGGACGGCGACATCGTCAACATCGACGTGACCGTCATCAAGGATGGCTGGCACGGCGATACCAGTCGCATGTACTTCGTCGGCACACCGTCGGTGATGGCGCGCCGCTTGGTGGAGACCACCTACGAAGCGATGTGGCGCGGCATCCGCGCGGTACGTCCGGGGGCGACCCTGGGCGACATCGGCCACGCGATCCAGAGCTATGCCGAAGGCGAGCGCTTCAGCGTGGTGCGCGAGTACTGCGGCCACGGCATCGGCAAGGTCTATCACGACGAGCCGCAGGTGGTGCATTACGGTCGCCCGGGGCAGGGCCTGGTGCTGCAGCCGGGCATGACCTTCACCATCGAGCCGATGATCAACGAGGGCACCCGCTACAACAAGGTGCTGCCGGATGGCTGGACCGTGGTGACCAAGGACCGCAAGCTGTCGGCGCAGTGGGAGCACATGATCGCGGTCACCGAGACCGGCGTTGACGTGCTGACCCTGTCGCCGGGCGAATCGCAGGTCTCCTGAGGATGCTGCCGGCGAGTTCGCTGCTGGACACGCCGGCCGCGTCGCTCAACGACCCGGACTGGGCTTCCGCTGCACGGCAGGCCTTGCAGCAGGCCGATGCGCGGCTTTACCGCCGTTTCGACCAGGGCGACAACATCGAGCGCCTGCTGGCACTGCGCGCGCGCGCGGCCGATCACCTGATCCGGCTGGCGTGGCAGCGCTGCCTGCCGTCCGACAGCGGGCTGTCCCTGTTCGCAGTGGGCGGCTACGGCCGTGGGGAGCTGTTCCCACGGTCTGACATCGATCTGCTGGTGTTCGGCGCGCCGCCAGCGCAGCTCGCCCACGAAGCGGGCCTGGCGCGGTTGTTCGCCCTGCTGTGGGATTGCGGATTGGCGGTCAGCCATGCCGTGCGCTCGGCGGCGCAGTGCCGCGAGGCGGCCGCCGACCAGACCGTGCTGACCGCGCTGATCGAAGCGCGCCCGATCCTGGCCGACGATGCGGCGCGCCGGGCGCTGCGCGAAGCAACCGACGACGACAGCGGACTGTGGCCGGCGCGCACCTTCTTCCTGGCCAAGCTGGAGGAACTGCGCAACCGCCACCAGCGTTTCGGCGATACCGCCGACAACCTCGAGCCCGATCTGAAGGATGGCCCCGGCGGGCTGCGTGATCTCAATACGCTGGGGTGGATGGCGCTGCGCGCGTTCGGCGTTCGCGACCTTGAGGCGCTGGTCGGGCTGGGCCATCTGGGTGCCGACGAAGCCGCGGCGCTCCAGCGGGAGCGCGCGGTGCTGGCGCGCCTGCGCTTCGGCCTGCACCTGGTGGCACGGCGGCCGGAGGAGCGCCTCCGCTTCGATTACCAGAAGACACTGGCCGCGCGGCTGGGTTTTGAGGACGACGCCGAGAACCTGGGCGTCGAGAAGATGATGCAGGGGTTCTATCGCGCCGCTTCGGTGGTGCGCCGGATCAGCGACCGCCTGCTGCAACGCTTCGAGGAGCAGTTCGACGGCGAAGCGCTGCCGGAACCGCTGACCGTGGGTTTCTCGCTGCGCCGCGGCTATCTGGCGGCGAACGAGGCGGCGTGGCCGCGCGGCGACATCGGCCAGGTGTTCGCCCTGTTCGCCGGCTGGGCCAACAACCCGCAGGTGCGTGGCCTGCATTCGCTGACCGCGCGCGCACTGGCCGAGTCGCTGCCGCTGCTGCCCGCCTATGACCAGGCCGATGCCGATGCGCGTGAGCAGTTCATGGCGCTGCTGCGTGGCCAGCGCCCGGTCGACACGCTCTCGCGGATGGCCCGGCTGGGTGTGCTGGGCCAGTGGATTCCCGCGTTCGCCCAGGTCAGCGGGCGCATGCAGTTCGACCTGTTCCACGTCTACACCGTCGATCAGCACACGCTGATGGTTCTGCGCAATATCGGCCAGTTCGCCAGCAGCCGTGCCGACGAGCGCTTCTCGATCGCGCATGAAGTGTGGCCGCGGCTGCGCAAGCCGGAACTGCTGCTGCTGGCCGGGCTGTTCCATGACATTGCCAAGGGCCGCGGCGGCGATCATTCCGAGCTGGGAGCGGTGGATGCGCGCGCGTTCTGCCAGGCGCATGCGCTCAGTGCCTCGGATACCGAACTGGTGGCGTGGCTGGTCGAACAGCACCTGCGCATGTCGGTGACAGCGCAGAAGCAGGACATCGCCGATCCGGCCGTGATCCATCGTTTCGCAACCCTGGTCGGCAGCCGCGACCGCCTCGACTACCTGTACCTGCTGACCTGCGCCGACATCGCCGGCACCAGCCCCAAGCTGTGGAACGCCTGGAAGGACCGGCTGCTGGCCGATCTGTACTTCGCCACGCGGCGCGCACTGCGCGAGGGCCTGGAGCATCCGGTGCCGGCCGCCGAGCGCGTTGCCGAGGCGCGTGACAGCGTGCGCGCGCTGGTACGCGAACAGGGCTATGACGACGCCACGATCGACCGCCAGTTCGCTGTCATGCCTGATGAAGGCTTCATCCGCCTGCGTCCGGAGCAGCTGGCCTGGCAGGCCGCTGCGCTGGTGCCGGTGAAGCAGGGCCAGGCGCTGGTGAAGGTGCGCCGCATCAGCGTCGACGACCCCGCGCTGGAAGTGTTCGTGCATTCGCCGGACCGCGACGGCCTGTTTGCTGCCATCGTGATGACGCTGGACCGCAAGGGCTACGGCATCCATCGCGCACGGGTACTGGACGGCCCCGCGGGCACCATCTTCGATACCTTTGAGGTCAGCCCCGCCGATACCTTCGCCGATGGCAGCAGCGCCAACCTGGAAGCTGCGCTGCGCGAGGCGCTGGCCGGTGACCTGGGCCGTCTGCGCCCGTCGCGGCGGGTGGTGCCGCGGCAGCTGCGTCACTTCCGCTTCGTGCCGCGCATCGAGTTCCGCGATGAGCCCGGCGCAACCCGATTCGCCCTGGTCGCACCCGACCGCCCCGGCCTGCTGGCCGACGTGGCGTTCGTGCTGCGCAACCAGGGCCTGCGCGTGCATGACGCGCGCATTGCCACGTTCGGCGAACGCGCCGAAGACACCTTCGTGATCAGTGACGAACACGACCTCCCCCTGACCGAACCCGCCCGGCAGCAGCTGCATGACGCGATGCTGGCCTGCCTGGACCCTGATCGAAACGCCGGAGACCCCACCTGATGGCCACCAAGCCTGCAAAGAAGACCGCCGCGACCGCCAAGAGCGCGGCGGCCCGAAAGACCACTGCCGCGACGGCCGCAAAGAAGACCGTTGCCCCGGTGAAGAAGGTGGCTGCCGCGAAGAAGCCGGCGCCGAAGAAGGCCCCGGCCAAGAGCGCGGAAGCCGCGCGCGCCGAGACCATCGCCCGCAAGTCGCTGCGCAGGCCGGCCGCGCCGGGCGTGGAAGAACTGAAGTTCGGCATCGAAAGCGCCTTCGAGCGCCGCGCGACGCTGACCCTGCATGAACTGGAGGGCTCGACCCGGGTGCTGGTCAACCGCGTGATCGACGGCCTGGAAAGCGGCGAGTTCCGTGTCGCCGAGCCGGACGGGCAGGGGGGCTGGAAAGTCAACGAATGGCTGAAGAAGGCGGTGCTGCTGTACTTCCGTGTCAATGACATGGCAGTGGTCGACGCCCGTCCGGCCCCGTTCTGGGACAAGGTCGAATCGCGCTTTGCCGGGTACGACGAAGCGAAGTTCCGTCGTGCCGGGGTACGCGTGGTGCCGGGCGCGATCGCGCGCCGGGGTACCTACTTCGGCAAGGATGTGGTGCTGATGCCGAGCTTCACCAACATCGGCGCCCATGTCGGCGAGGGCACCATGGTCGATACCTGGGCCACCGTCGGTTCCTGTGCGCAGATCGGCCAGCATTGCCACCTGTCCGGTGGCGCCGGCATCGGCGGCGTGCTCGAACCGCTGCAGGCCAGCCCGACCATCATCGAAGACCATTGCTTCATCGGCGCGCGTTCGGAAGTGGTGGAGGGCGTAGTGGTCGGCCACCACAGCGTGATCGGCATGGGCGTGTTCCTCAGCCAGAGCACCCGCATCTACAACCGCGCCACCGGCGAGATCACCTACGGCTACATCCCGCCGTACAGCGTGGTGGTGTCGGGCTCGCTGCCGAGCAAGGACGGCACGCACTCGCTGTACTGCGCGGTGATCGTCAAGCAGGTCGATGCCCGCACCCGCAGCAAGACCAGCGTCAACGATCTTCTGCGCGGCCTGGCGGACTGACGATGACTGCGCCGGACGACCTGGCGCAGTCCGCGATCTACCGGCATCCGTTCGACAACGTGTTCGCGCGGATGCTGCCGCGCCTGCTGCACGCACCGCGCTGGACCCGGCTGCGCCGCGCGCTGTCGCGGCGCTGGCCGATGCCGGCGCTGGCCAGCGATGTGCGCGATGTGATCTACGCCAGCTGGTGGGTCGATGTGCGCCATGCGCCGTCACCGCCACCTGGCCATCACTACGTGGTCCATGCCGGTCGTACGCCTTACACCATCCTCAGCTATCGCCACGGTCACTTCGGGCCGGCCCTGGCCGGCCCTCTGCGGGCGCTGATGCCATCGCCGCAGCAGAGCAACTGGCGCTGGTACCTGCGCCGCGACGACGATCCGGACGGCACCCCGGTCGTGCTGTTCGACCGCAACGTGATGGATCAGCTGGCCTTCGTCGCCGGTGCGCGTGCCTTCAGCGATGCCATGCAACCTCATCTCTCCCTGCGCTTCGCACATGTGCTTGGGGCCGATGGCGGCGGCCATACCCTGATCGAAGGTGGGCACGGCAGCGCGCCGGCGCTTCGACTGCGGTGGCAGGTTGCCGCAGGCTGGGACGATGCCACGTGGTCGGCGGCCTTTGGCGGCCATCACGCCCTGCTGCGTTTCCTGACCTGCCAGGACGAGGCCATCGCCCGTACCTGTGACGGGCACTGGGCCAGCACCCGCATCGACCTGCCGGTGGAGCTGACCCATCTGCGGCCGTTGCACCTGCAGGGTACGCTGCAGTGTCCACGCCTGCAGGCGATGGGCGTTGCGCTGCCCGACGGGCTGGCCTTCCACCTGCCACGCGTGCCGTTCCGGGTCGTGTCCGAGCGTCTGTTGTGAGATTCTGACCCTCTGTTTTCCAGCATTGCCGATGGCCATGAGCACCACTGTCTACGGATTGAAGAACTGCGATACCTGCAAGAAGGCGACCAAGTGGCTGGACCGCTTCGGCGTGCCATACACCTTCGTCGACTACCGCGAGACCAAGCCCGGCCCGGAAACGCTGGTCGAGTGGGCCGCGCAGCTGGGCGGCCTGTCCGCGATGGTCAACCGGTCATCGACCACCTGGCGGCAACTGCCGGACAACCGCAAGGCGGCCGCCTCCGATGCCGAGTGGAAGCTGCTGCTGCGCGAGTACCCGCAGCTGATCAAGCGCCCGCTGGTGGTGACGTCCGACGGCAAGGTCAGCCAGGGATTCAGCGACAACGGGTTCAAGGCGCGCTTCGGCGTGGGTGGCGCGTGAGCGCGGTGCTGGACCTGGCCTGCGAGCTGATCGCACGGCCATCGGTCACGCCGGACGATGCCGGCTGCCAGGCGCTGCTTGCGGCGCGGCTGCAGCGTGCAGGGTTCGACTGCGAGCACCTGCGCCTGGGCGACGTCGACAACCTCTGGGCGACCCATGGCAGCGGTGCGCCGGTGCTGGTCCTGCTGGGCCACACCGACGTGGTGCCACCGGGACCGCGCGAGGCCTGGCAGAGCGATCCGTTCGTCCCGAAGATCCGCGATGGCGTGCTTTACGGCCGTGGCGCGGCCGACATGAAGGGCAGCGTAGCCGCGTTCGTGATCGCGGCCGAGCAGTTCGCCGCAGCCCACCCTCATCATGCGGGAACGCTGGCGGTGCTGCTGACCAGTGACGAGGAGGGCGATGCGATCGACGGCGTGCGCCATGTCGCGCGCCTGTTCGCAGAGCGTGGCCAGCGCATCGACTGGTGCATCACCGGCGAACCCTCGTCGACCGCAACGCTGGGCGATCTGCTCCGCGTCGGCCGCCGCGGCAGCCTGTCGGCGAAGTTGCGCGTGCAGGGTGTGCAGGGCCATGTGGCCTACCCGGAGAAGGCACGCAACCCGATCCACCAGGCGGCGCCGGCGTTGGCCGAACTGAGTGCGCGGCGCTGGGACGAGGGTTACGAGAGCTTTCCGCCGACCAGCCTGCAGATCTCCAACATCCATGCCGGCACCGGTGCCAACAACGTGATTCCGGGCGAGCTGGAAGTGGATTTCAACGTCCGCTACAACCCGCATTGGGATGCGCCGAAACTGGAAGCGGAGATCACCGCGCTGCTGGACCGTCACGGCCTGCAGTACACGCTGAAGTGGCACCGCAGCGGCGAGCCGTTCTACACGCCCGAAGGCAGGCTGCGTGCCGCCGCGCGCGCCGTGCTGGCCGACCACATCGGCGGTGCGCCGGAAGAAAGCACCGGTGGCGGAACGTCCGACGCCCGCTTCATCGCGCCCTTGGGCGCGCAGTGCATCGAAGTGGGACCGGTCAACGCTAGCATTCACCAGGTGGACGAGAACGTGCGTGTGGACGAGCTTGAGGCCCTGCCGGGCCTGTACCTGCGGCTGGTCGAGCGCCTGCTGGTGTGAGGCACGACGCCGGGCATGGCCCGGCGCCGCCCTTGGCCGACGGTAGCGCCGGGCCATGCCCGGCGTACGACGCACCTGGTTGCCAACGCAACTGTTGCGCGGCCCCGGAAACCGGGTTAGGGTCGGGTCATGTCGATCCGCCTGGCCACCGCCGTCAACAACAACCGCAATAATCTGCGCGCGAATAATCGTGCGCGGCCGATGCGGGACTGCGCCCTGGGTAGATAGACAGCAACACACGCCCGGACAACAGAAAACCCGCATCGGCCGATGCGGGTTTTTTTGTGCCCGGGCGCAGCGCTACCCGGGCCTGGATGGCCGGTCGAACACCTTGCCCCTCGTAGAACCGACAACAGGAGTTCCCCCATGTGTTCGATCTTCGCAATCTTCGGCCTGCAGGCCGGTGATGATCTTCCCGCCCTGCGCCGGCATGCGTTGGAGCTGTCGCAGCGGCAGCGTCATCGTGGCCCGGACTGGAGCGGCGTCTACCTTGATGAAGGTGCACTGCTGGTGCACGAGCGGCTGGCCATCGTCGATCCGGCGGGTGGCTCGCAGCCGCTGTTGTCGGCGGACGGTCAGCTGGCGCTGGCGGTCAACGGCGAAATCTACAACCATCAGCTGCTCAAGGCCGCGCTGGCCCACCCCTACGACTTCCAGACCGGCTCGGACTGCGAGGTGATCAACGCGCTGTACCGGCAGGGAGGCTCGCCGTCCCGCTGGCTGGAGCAGCTCAACGGCATCTTCGCCTTCGCGCTGTGGGACCGCGATGCCGGTCGCGTACTGGTGGCGCGCGATCCGGTCGGCGTGGTGCCGCTGTACTGGGGGCACGACGCGCAGGGGCGCCTGCGGGTGGCCTCGGAGATGAAAGCGTTGGTGGATACCTGTGCCGACGTTGCCCAGTTCCCGCCGGGTCATTACTACGACAGTGCCAGTGGCGAACTGGTGCGCTACTACCAGCAGCCCTGGCGCGAGTATGCGGACGTTGAAGGGCGCCAGGCCGATCTGGCCGAGCTGCGACAGGCCTTTGAACATGCGGTGGAACGCCAGCTGATGAGCGACGTGCCGTACGGCGTGCTGCTGTCCGGTGGACTGGATTCGTCGCTGGTGGCCGCCGTCGCCGCCCGCTATGCCCGCCGCCGCATCGAGGATGGCGGCCAGAGCGAAGCCTGGTGGCCGCGCCTGCATTCGTTCGCGATCGGGCTGAAGGGATCGCCCGATCTGGCCGCCGCCGCCGTTGCCGCCGAAGCGCTGGGCACCGTGCACCACGGTTTCGAGTACACCTTCGAGGAAGGCCTCGACGTGCTCCCCGAGGTGATCCGCCATATCGAAACCTACGATGTCACCACCATCCGCGCGTCCACGCCGATGTTCCTGCTGGCCCGGCGGATCAAGGCGATGGGGGTGAAGATGGTGTTGTCCGGCGAAGGCAGCGACGAGATCTTCGGCGGCTACCTGTACTTCCACAAGGCACCGGACGCGCGCGAATTCCACCAGGAGCTGGTGCGCAAGCTCGATGCCCTGCACAACTACGATTGCCTGCGTGCCAACAAGTCAATGATGGCCTGGGGCGTGGAGCCTCGCGTGCCGTTCCTGGACCGCGACTTCCTCGATGTGGCGATGCGCATCGACGCCGCGCACAAGATGGTCGGCAGCGGCTTCGGCGGTCGCCGTATCGAGAAGGCGGTGTTGCGTGAAGCGTTCGATGGCTATCTGCCGGACAGCATCCTGTGGCGCCAGAAGGAGCAGTTCAGCGATGGCGTCGGCTATGGCTGGATCGATGGATTGAAGGCGCACGCCGAGGCGCAGGTCAGCGACCGGGTACTGGCCGCCGCCGACAAGCGCTTCCCGCACAACCCGCCGCAGACCAAGGAAGCGTACTACTATCGCCACCTGTTCGAACAGTTCTTCCCGAGCAGGGCCGCGGCCGAAACGGTCCCGGGTGGAAAATCGATCGCCTGTTCCTCGCCGGCCGCGATTGCCTGGGACGCGAGTTTCGCCGCAGCGGCCGATCCGTCCGGCCGGGCGATTGCCGGGGTACACGAGCAGGCCCTGGCGTGACCGGCAGCGCCAGGCCACGCCCGGTGGGCGCGCAGCGTCGGCGCAGGCAAGGACGTATCATCGCCCCCCTGCACATTGGGGAATGTTCATGGACGTACAGAGCGAGGGCCGGGCGCCGCCGATGAAGTGGGGGTGGCGCTACGTGGCCTGGGCCGGACTGCCGTTGCTGGCCGGCCTGCTGCTGGCGCGGTATGCCGGGCCGGCGGCGCCTGAAGCGGTCGCACGCGCCACGGTTGCCGACGAAGGCAGCTGGGCCCGGCATCTGTCATCGCCGCTGGGCCTGTTCCTGCTGCAGCTGCTGGTCCTGCTGCTGGTGGCCAAGGGCGCGGGAGCGCTGCTCAAGCGCTTCGGCCAGCCGGCGGTGATCGGCGAAATGGCGGCAGGCCTGATGATGGGCCCGTTGGTGCTGGGCAGCCTGTTGCCGCAGTTGCATGGCGCGCTGTTCCCGGCGGCGTCGCTGGCGCCGTTGGGCCTGCTCAGCCAGCTGGGTGTGCTGATGTTTCTGCTGGTGGCCGGTGCCGAACTCGACCTGGCCGCACTGCGCGGACGACGGCGGTTCGCGTTCACCGTCAGCCACGCCGGTATCGCCGTGCCGTTCGTGCTGGGCGTGGCCCTGGCCATCTGGCTGTACCCGCAGCACGGTCCGCAGGGCGTGGGCTTCACGTCCTTCGCGCTGTTCGTCGGGATATCGATGAGCATCACGGCATTCCCGGTGCTGCTGCGGATCCTCGCCGATCGCGGCATCACCCATACGCCGCTGGGACAGACCGCCATTGCCTGCGCGGCACTCGGCGACGCCACGGCCTGGTGCCTGCTGGCGCTGATCGTGGCGGCTGCACAGGCCGGTGGCTGGCTGCCGGCAAGCCTCAACCTGCTGGGCGTGGTGGCCTTCGTGGCGCTGATGCTTGGCCTGGTGAGACCGTGGTTTGCCCGCCAGCAGGTCGTGGCAGGACGCGAAGGACGGTGGTTGCTGGGCATCCTGCTGTTGTCGCTGGCCAGTGCGCTGGTGACCGAGATGCTGGGCATCCATGCGTTGTTCGGTGCATTCGCTGCGGGCGTGGCGGTGTCATCCAATGCGCCGCTGCGCGCACTGCTGATGGCCCGCGTCGAGCCGTTCGCGGTGACCCTGCTGCTGCCCCTGTTCTTCGCCATGACCGGCCTGCGCATGCGCGCCGACGCACTGCACGCCGGCGACATCGTGCTGTGCCTGGTGGTGATCGCGGTGGCCACGGCCGGCAAGCTGCTGGGCACATTCAGTGCCGCCCGCAGCACCGGCCTGCCGGCCCGCGAGGCATGGCGGCTGGGAGCGCTGATGAACACGCGCGGCCTGATGGAACTGATCGTGCTCAACCTGGGCTATGAGCTGGGCCTGCTCGGGGATCGCCTGTTCGCGGTGCTGGTGATCATGGCACTG
>NZ_JASGBV010000057.1:0-8981 GCF_030053245.1 Stenotrophomonas sp. RS-48 | reverse complement strand
CACCGTTGCCGATCGCGTTGGCCGCTTCGCCGGCGGCCAGCGCGTTGTCACCTTCCACATAGGCGCCGGCATCGCTGTCGGCACTGCCACTGGCCTGGAAGTGGCGGCGGGTGTTCTCAGCCACCGACGCCACCGCGTCCAGCTGGTCCTTGTTGACCGCATCGGTGCCTTCGGTACCTGCCGCCACGTTGGTCACCTGGCGGGTGTTGCCACCACCACCGACCGATACCGTGTTGTCACGGTCTGCAATCGAATCGGCGCCCAGCGCGACGCTGTTGGCGCCGCGCGACTCGGCCGCATTGCCGAGCGCGGTGCTGTTGATGCCCGGCGACCATGCGCCACCACCGATGGCCGTGGAGTAGTTGCCGGATGCCTCGGTGGCGAGAATGCCGAACAACGAGCCGCCGACAGCGACACTGTTCGTACCGGTGGCCAAGCTGCCCTGACCGGTGGCCGTGCTGTAGTCGCCGGAGGCTTCCGAGTCGCCGCCCAGCGCCACGCTGTTGGAGCCGGAGGCATTGGCAAAATTGCCGAACGCGGTGGCGTTGAACGCCGAGGCGCTGGCGAAACCGCCGATGGCGGTGCTGTAGCCACCCGTGGCTTCCGCACCGATGCCGAATGCAGCCGAGGCCGTGCCGCTGGCCACGCTCTCGCTGCCGACCGCCGTGGCCGCTTCACCACTGGCGGTGCTGAAGTAGCCCACTGCCGTCGCCTCTTCTGCGGAGGCTTCGGACAGCACGCCGCTGGCAGTGCTGCCGGCGCCACTGGCGATCGAGGCAGCACCGAAGGCCGCGCTCTGTTCACCGCTGGCTTCGCTTTCCGCGCCATGCGCGGTGGCGTACTCGCCGGTCGCCTGTGCGTTGGTACCGATCGCGCTGGCGTTGGCTGCGGTGGCCACGGCATTGAAGCCCAGCGCCTGCGCGTTGTTGGCCAGTGCGTTGGCGCCGCTGCCCAGGGCGATGGCGCCGTCGCCGATGGCGTTGGATGCCTCGCCGGCAGCCAGTGCGTTGTCCCCTTCCACGTAAGCGCCGGCATCGCTGTCGGCACTGCCGCTGGCCTGGAAGTACTTGCCGGTGGTGGAGGCTTCCGCCGCGACGGCATCCAGCTGTGCCTTGTTCACCGCATCGGTGGCCTGCGTACCTGCGGCCACGTGGGTCACCTGGCGCTCGTTGCCGGCAGCGCCAACCGCCACGCTGCGGTCACGATCAGCCACCGAGCCTGCACCCAACGCGACCGCGTTGCTGCCGCTGGCGTTGCTGCCGGCACCCAGCGCGATCGCGCTTTCACCGCCGGCCACCGTATTGGTGCCAATGGCGATGCTGTTGACCGTGTTGCCCAGCGCCTGGTAGCCCAACGCCACGCTGTAGTCGCCGTAGCCGAAGGCACCGCGGCCGACGGCGGTGGCGCTGGTGCCGTTGGCCCAGCTGTTGTAGCCGATGGAGGTGGCGCCACTGCCGCTGGCCCATGCTGCATTGCCGAAGGCGGATGCGTTGGTGGCGGTGGCCCATGCGCCCGAACCGAATGCGCTGGCGCCACTGGCGGTGGCCCAGCTGTAGCCGCCGACGGCGGTGCTGTCGTCGCTGCTGGCGAACGCACTGTCGCCCACGGCGACCGCGTAGCTGCCGGTCGCCCGCGACTTGCCACCGGCAGCCACGCTGTTGTCGCCGGTGGCTTTGGCCGCGCTGCCGAACGCATTGCCCGACGCACCCGTTGCCTGCGCACCATTGCCGACGGCGGTGGCATCGGCGCCGGCGGTGGTGCCGACACGTTCTGGTTGACCGTCATCGCCGATGATCGGCTGGTTGTACTGGTCGTAGGCCTGGCCCAGTCCACCGATGGCGACCCCGCCGTTGCCACTGGCACTGCTGTTGCGACCGATGGCGACGCTGTCATCGCCCACGGCGGAAGCACCCGCGCCCTGGGCGACGGCACCGGCGCCGATCGCGTTGCTGGACGAACCGGCGGCCACCGCACCCTCTCCCTCGGCAAACGCACCGGCATCGCTGCCGGCTTCCGGCTGGGCCTGGAAGTAATGGGCGGTGGTATCCGCGGTGCTGGCCACGGCGTCCAGCTGCGCCTTGTTCACTGCATCGGTGGCTTCACTGCCGGCAGCGACGCCGGTGATCTGCCGCTCGTTGCCGGCACTGCCCACGGCGACGCTGTTGTCACGGATGGCTTCAGAGTTCGCGCCCAGGGCGACACTGTTGGCGCCGCGCGCCGTGGCGTAGTAGCCGACCGCCGTGCTCTGCGCGCCGCTGGCCCAGGTCTGCGCGCCCAGCGCGCTGGCCCCTTCTCCGGGTGCGTAGGCGAAGTAGCCGATGGCCGTGGCTTCGGCGCCGGAGGCTTCGGTCAGGCTGCCGTTGGCCACGGTCCGGTCACCGCTGGCGATCGCGCCGGCACCCACAGCGGTGGCGGCTTCGCCGCTGGCCTGGGTCTGCACGAAGAAGCCCAGGCCGGGAATCAGGTCAGCCGGGCCACCCACGGCCACGCTGCTGGTGCCGGTCGCGTTGCTCTGGGTGCCGACTGCGGTGGCGTAGTCGCCGATGGCGTTGGCCACCGCGCCGAATGCGGAGGACTGCGCGCCGGCCGCATAGGCACCCACGCCATAGGCGGACGCAGCGAAGCCAGCCGCCTCTGCGCTGGCACCGACCGCAGTGCCGCCGACGCCGGCACTGGTCGCACCGGTCTCCACCGGCACGCCGCCGTTGGTGATGAGCGGATTGCCGTTCTCGTCCACGGCGGCGCCACCCACCGCGACGCTGCCAGGTCCTGCAGCCTGCGCGTTGTTGCCGAACGCGGCGCTGTTCTGTCCGGCGGCCAGGGCGTTGTTGCCGACCGCCGTGGCGTTCTGCGCGACCGCGGTGGCGCCGGCGCCGACTGCGGTGGTGCCATCGCCAAGCGCGTTGGCCGCTTCACCGGCAGCCAGCGCGTCATCGCCTGCGGCCAGCGCACCGGCGTCGCTGTTGCTGCTGCCGGTGGCCTGGAAACGCTTGGCCGTGGCATCGGCCACGGCCGCGACGTCCCGGAGTTGGCCGACATTGGCCGCATCGGTGTCTTCGGTACCCGCCGCGACACTGGTGATCTGCCGGGTCAGACCGTACTCGGCTGCGCCCACCGATACCGTATCGACCCGGTCGGCCAGCGAGCCGGCGCCCAGCGCCACACTGCCGGTGGCAACCGCTGCCGAGTTCGAACCCAGCGCGGTGCTGTATTCACCCACGGCGGTGCTGAACGCACCGACCGCGATCGATGCTTCATTGGCGGCCGTTGCGCCACGACCCACGGCGGTACTGCCCGGGCCCATGGCCACGGCTCCGCCACCGACCGCCGTTGCGCCGTCCGCACTGGCCTCGGACAACGCGCCCAGTGCGGTCGCTGCGCCGTTCTCGCTGGCCGCAACAGCGCTGGCACCGACGGCGGTATCTCCCAGTCCGAGCGCAACGGCACTCTGGCCGACGACGACGCTGGCATCACCGATGGCCAACGCGTTCTGGCCGAACGCACTGGCGCCCAGACCGGCGGCCACGGCCTGTGTGCCGACGGCCGTAGTGGCGTTGGCCAGCGACTGGCTGCCGCTGCCGACCGCAATCGCGCCCTGCCCTTCGATCTTCGCCGCGTCGCTGTCATCACCGGCGCCGTCGGCCTTGAAGTAGCGACTGCTCTGGGCTGTCGCTTCGGCCAACGCCGCCTGCGTGGCCCGCGCCTGTGCATCCAGCTGCGCCTTGTTCACCGCATCGGTTGCCTCGGTGCCAGCGGCGACGTGGGTCACCTGCCGTTCCTTGCCCGCATCACCGACGGCAACGGTATTGGCACGCGTTGCTTTCGAGCCGGCGCCCAGCGCCACGCTGTTGGCACCGGTTGCACGGCTGCCGGTGCCCACGGCGACCGCATTGGTGCCGGTGGCCGAGGCGCTGCCATCCACCAGGCACTTGTCGACGATCGAGCTGTTGAGCACCACGCAGTTGGCGTTGCCGCCGATCTCCACCGACTGTGCAGAGGCGACGCCGGTCATGCCCAATCCCAGTGCCAGCGCCAGTGCGGCAGCCAGTACAAAGGGCCTGGCCTGTGTCGCATCGCGGCGTTGGTCGACGACCCCGCCGCAACTGTCGGACGAGGCCAGTTCCGAGGCCACGACCAACTGACCCAGTGCTTTGTTCCAGACCTTGCGATAAATCCGATTCATCGGTACGGCTCCTGATTGGACTGGTTTTGGGCAAAGCAACGCCACCGCCGGACCTTCTGGTCCAACGTCCCCTGGGGGCGTTTATTCGCGTGATTTACTGCGGGGTATTGCCGAACGGCGCGCAGCGACAGAAAACCGAGCGCGTGCGCCAAGCGGTTACTGCGGGATGAATGGTTCTGAAACGGGGTTCAAGTGTTAACGGCAACTTTCCATATCGTCAAGACTTTGACACAGCAAATCACATTGCCGTGAAGCAGTTCACTTTTTCACGCGTTTATCAATCCATTTTGTTAGTTGCACGTGACGATTGTCTGGCGCATGGAAATGCATGTAACTCATGGTGGCGACAGGAGTTTCATCCGCGCAAAGAAAAACCCGCCGGCAATGCGGCGGGTTTTTCCATACGCATCGGCATCGACGCCTGCGCGAAGCGGTGCGCGATCAGCCGCACCACACCCGGGCATTGCGGAACATCCGCATCCACGGTGAATCACCCTGCCACTCGGCCGGCGCCCAGCTCAGATTGAGTGCGCGCGGGGTGCGCTCCGGATGCGGCATCATGATGGTGACGCGCCCGTCCGTGCTGGTCAGGCCAGTGATGCCATCCGGTGAGCCGTTCGGATTGAGCGGATACTGCTGGGCGATGGCACCGTTGCCATCGATATAGCGCAGCGACACGCGCGCAGCGGCCTGGTCGACGGCGTTGTCGAACACCGCCTGGCCTTCGCCGTGCGCCACCGCCACCTGCAGGCGGGAACCGGCCATGCCACGCAGCAGGATCGACGGCGATTCCACTACTTCCAGCAGTGCGGTGCGGGCCTCGAACTGCTCGCTGGCATTGCGGCGGAACTGCGGCCAGTGTTCGGCGCCGGGGATGATGTCCTTCAGCTGGCTCATCATCTGGCAACCGTTGCATACGCCAAGGGCAAAGCTGTCCTGGCGCTCGAAGAACGCGGCAAAGGCATCGCGCAGCGCGCTGCGTTCCAGGATCGAGGTCGCCCAGCCACGGCCGGCACCCAGCACATCGCCGTAGCTGAAGCCGCCACAGGCGACCAGGCCGGTGAAGTCCTGCAGGGCCACGCGGCCCTCGATCAGGTCGCTCATGTGCACGTCGAACGCGCGGAAGCCTGCACGTTCGAAGGCGTTGGCCATCTCGATCTGGCCGTTGACGCCCTGTTCGCGCAGTACCGCCACGCGCGGACGCGCACCGGTGCTGATGAACGGCGCCGCCACATCCTCGTTGAGGTCGAAGCTCAGCTTCGGCTTCAGGCCCGGTGCGTTGAACGCGCGGGCGACATCGCGCTCGGCATCGGCGCTGGCCGGATTGTCGCGACGCTTCTGCATGGCATGGGTGACCGACCACCACGCATCGAACAGCTGCTCCCAGCGCCACTCGGCCAGGTTCTCGCCTGCCAGCGATACGCGCACCACCGGTGCGGTGGTCGGCCTGGCGATGCGCTGCGCGCATTCGGTAAGGGCGTGGCGCTCGACCAGGTCGGCAAAAGCGGCGCGATCTTCGCGGGCGATCTGCACCACCGCACCCAGTTCCTCATTGAACAGGCTGCGGAACGGGTCATCGCCCCACGCGTCGAGGGCGATATCCAGGCCCAGGCGCGAGGTGAACGCCATTTCGCACAGCGCGGCGAACGCGCCGCCGTCGCTGCGGTCATGGTACGCACGCAGCAGGCCGGACTGGCGCGCATCCCGGATCAGTTCGAAGAAGGCACGCAGGCGCTGCGGGTCGTCCAGGTCCGGCGCGGCACCGGCGAAGGCCGGCAGCTCGCCGTGGTCGGCGTGCACCTGCGCCAGGATCGAGCCGCCCAGGCGCTGCTTGCCGGCACCGAGACCGATCAGCCACAGCTCGCTGTCGACGTCGCGATCAAGCAGAGGCGTCAGCTGCTGGCGCACATCGGCAACCGGCGCGAACGCCGAGATCACCAGCGACACCGGCGACACGCTCTTGTGTGCCTCGCCCTGGTCATGCCACTGCGCCTGCATGGACAGCGAGTCCTTGCCGACCGGGATGCTGATGTCCAGCTGCGGGCACAGTTCCATGCCCACGGCCTTCACTGCGTCGTACAGCAGCGCGTCTTCGCCCGGATGGCCGGCAGCAGCCATCCAGTTCGCCGACAGCTTGATGCCATCCAGCGCATCCACCGGGGCCGCGCACAGGTTGGTCAGCGCTTCGCCCACGGCCATGCGCGCCGACGCCGCGGCGTCGAGCAGGGCCAGCGGCGTGCGCTCGCCGATCGACATCGCCTCACCGGCCACGCCATCGAAATCAGCCAGGGTGATGGCCACGTCGGCCACCGGCAGCTGCCACGGGCCGACCATCTGCTCGCGGGCGGTCAGGCCGCCGACGCTGCGGTCACCGATGGTGACCAGGAAGTTCTTCGAGGCGACGGTCGGGTGCGCCAGCACGCGCAGGCCGGCTTCCTGCAGATCCAGGCCACCGGTCTTCAGCGCCGGCCAGCGCGGTGCCGGCGGGTGCGCCGTGTCGCGGTGCATTTTCGGCGGCTTGCCGAACAGCACGTCCATCGGCAGGTCGATCGGTGCGTCGGCGGGAACATGGCCCGGCACCGCGCCGTACGCCACCACCAGATGCTCCTCGGCGGTCGCCACGCCCACGGCGGCGAACGGGCAGCGCTCGCGCGCACACAGCGCGGCAAACTCGGCCAGTCGCTCCTGCGCGACGCCAAGCACGTAGCGCTCCTGCGATTCGTTGCACCACAGCTGCATCGGCGACAACGACGGATCGTCGGTGGGCACCTTGCCCAGGTCGATGATGCCGCCCACGTTCGAATCGTGCAGCAGCTCGGGAATCGCGTTGGACAGACCACCGGCACCGACGTCATGGAAGAACTTGATCGGGTTGTCGGCACCCATCGCCACGCAGCGGTCGATGACTTCCTGGCAGCGGCGCTCCATCTCCGGGTTGTCGCGCTGCACGCTGGCGAAATCCAGGTCTTCGGCGCTTTCACCGGAGGCCACCGAGCTGGCCGCACCGCCACCCAGGCCGATCAGCATCGCCGGACCGCCGAGCACGATGACCGCATCACCGGCCTGCAGCGGGATCTTGTCGACCTGGATACGGTCGATCGCACCGAGGCCGCCGGCCAGCATGATCGGCTTGTCGTACGCACGGACCAGGTCAGCGCCTTCAGGCAGCTCGAAGCTGCGGAAGTAACCGAGCAGGTTCGGGCGGCCGAACTCATTGTTGAACGCAGCGCCGCCGAGCGGGCCGTCGGTCATGATCTCCAGCGCCGGCGCCATCCGCGGATTCAGCGCGCGCGGCGCTTCCCACGGCTGCGGCAGCTCGGGGATGCGCAGGTGCGAGACCGAGAAGCCGGTCAGGCCGGCCTTCGGCTTGCCGCCGCGGCCGGTTGCGCCTTCGTCGCGGATTTCGCCACCGGCACCGGTGGAAGCCCCCGGGAACGGCGCGATCGCGGTCGGGTGATTGTGGGTTTCAACCTTGATCTGGAAGGCGCTGGGCACCTGCGGCTCGCGGCGGTACTCGCCACTGGCCGGATCCGGACGGTAACGCGACGCCGGATGGCCTTCGATCACCGCAGCGTTGTCGCTGTACGCGCTCAGGGTGTGCTGCGGCGTCTGCTGGTGGGTGTTCTTGATCATGCGGAACAGCGAGCGTTCCTGCGCCTGCCCGTCGATGGTCCAGCTGGCGTTGAAGATCTTGTGCCGGCAGTGTTCGGAATTGGCCTGCGCGAACATCATCAGTTCCACGTCAGACGGGGAGCGCCCCAGTGCGGTGAAGCGCTCGCGCAGGTAGTCGATCTCGTCCTGGGCCATGGCCAGGCCAAGGCGCTGGTTGGCGGCTTCCAGCTGCGCCACAGGAACGCGCTCCAGTTCACCGCGGGCCGGCGCCGAGAACAGGGCCTGGCCCTGCTCGACGTGGTCCAGCACCGACTGCGTCATCGGGTCGTGCAGCACCTTCACCAGCGACTGCTGGGTGGCGGCATCGTCCGGCCAGCCCAGCACGTCGATACGCAGGCCGCGCTCGACCCGGCTGACCGGCTGACCGGCCCCGCGGACCAGTTCGGTGGCCTTGCTCGACCACGGCGACAACGTTCCCAGACGCGGCACCACGATGCGGCTGACGGCCCCTTCGGCGACCGTCCCGGCCTGCGGCTGTGCTTCCAGGATGCGGCACAGGGTGGCCTGATCGGGCACGGCCGAGCCTTCCGGCTGCACGAAGTAGACGTGCCAGGCACCACTGATGCGCAGGGAGGGAGCGATGGACTGCAGGCGGGATTCAAGACGTTCGCGGCGGAACGGCGACAGGGCGGGCGCGCCCTCGAGGACCATCATGTCCGGGGAACCGTAGTTGGGAAACGGGCCCGATATTGTACCGGAAGCGGGGGATGGGCTTGGGCCGGGCTGCGCCCGGCACCCGCCGAAGCAACAGCCGAAGCAACTGCAACGTCAGAAGCCGGTTTCCTGCAGGTTGGCGGGGTGGGTCCGGTGGCGGGGGACGCCGTGAACCCGTCCCTGGGGGCTTGGCCGCGGCATCCATGCCGCGGACACCCCCGCCACCGGACCCACCCCGCCTTCGACGGATTTCCGCGATCTGTATTCGGTCCACGCCATGCACGGATGCTCCGCGGCAGTGCCGGCCGAATGAAGAGCGAAGCGACCGGCTCTTGCTTTTGATTTAGTTCTGTCTTTCGTGGCTGGCGGCGCAGGAACCTGTCCGCGGCCGGGTGGGTGGGCTGCGCAGGGGCGTAAGCGCCATGGATGGCGCGCCCGAGCCTACAGGGACGTATTCACGGCGTCCCCTGCG
>NZ_JASGBV010000056.1:0-35599 GCF_030053245.1 Stenotrophomonas sp. RS-48 | reverse complement strand
GGAGCAGTCTGGCAGCTCGTCGGGCTCATAACCCGAAGGTCGCAGGTTCAAATCCTGCCCCCGCTACCAAGTAAAGAGATCGCCTTCGAAGTCCTGCTTCGAAGGCGTTTTTCTTTGAGGTCTGTGTGCTTTCCACGTGTTCGGGGTCAGATCCCTTTTTCCGTGGAAAAGGGATCTGACCCGGGTCCCTGCCTTGCACCAGCGCGGTGCAGCCGCTATCATCATCGGCCTAAGCAGTACCCCTGAAGGCGGCGCTCCCCTGGGGAGACCTCACCCGGAAGGAGGGCTCGCAACATGCCTTCGCGGCGTGCTGCAACCGGAATCCAGTCACCGGAGTCTTTCCGGAAAAAGGGGCCCTGCGGGCCCTTTGTCGTTTCCGGGGCGTCATGTTCACGCCGGCCATGGCCGGCACCCAACCAAGAGATCAAGGCAGGCTGTGAGCGACAAGGCAACCGACATCGCGAATCTGCTCGCCCCGACCGTTGCGTCGCTGGGCCTGGAGCTGCTGGGCGTTGAGTATCTGCCGGCCCCCGGCGGTGCGACCCTGCGCCTTTACATCGACGTGCCGCTGGCTGAACAGCCCGAGCGCATCATCAATGTCGACGACTGCGAGCGGGTCAGCCGCGAAGTGTCGGCGCAGCTGGACGTCGAAGACCCGATCAGCGGCAACTACACGCTGGAAGTGTCCTCGCCGGGCGTCGATCGTCCGCTGTTCAACCTGGAGCAGTTCACTCGCCACCTGGGGGAGTCGGCCAAGGTCACCCTGAAGCTGCCGCAGGACAACCGACGTCGCCTGCAGGGCCGTATCGAAGCGACCGACGAGGCGGCGGGCACCATCACCTTCATCGTCGACAAGGCCGAAGTGGTCGTGTCGGCGGACAACATCGACAAGGCACGGATCCTGCCCGACTGGGTGGCGCTGGGGCTGGCCCCGAGCAAGCCGACCGGTCCGGCACCGAAGCGTCCGAAGCCGAACAAGAATTCTTCTTCCAACGAGCCGGCGGCAAAGAAGCCGCGCGCGGAGTGAGCCAATGAGCAAGGAACTGTTGCTGGTAGTCGACGCGGTCGCCAACGAGAAGGGCGTGCCGCGTGAAGTGATCTTCGATGCCATCGAGGCCGCCCTGGCCTCGGCAGCGAAGAAGCGCTATCCCGACGAGGAAGTGCTGACCCGCGTGGTCATCGACCACAAGGATGGCAGCTACGAAACCTTCCGTCGCTGGGAAGTGGTGGCTGATGACGTGGTCATGGAGTCGCCCGACCGCCAGATCCGCCTGATGGACGCCATCGATGAAGCCGAGGGCGTGGACGTCGGCGATTACATCGAAGAGCAGATCGAGAACCCGGACTTCGGCCGCATCGCCGCCCAGGCCGCCAAGCAGGTGATCGTGCAGCGCGTTCGCGAAGCCGAGCGCCAGCAGGTCGTGGACGCATGGAAGGACCGCGTCGGCGAGCTGATCACCGGTGTGGTCAAGCGTGCCGAGCGTGGCAACATCTACGTCGACCTCGGCGGCAACGCCGAAGGCTTCATCCCGAAGGACAAGGGCATTCCGCGCGACGTGCTGCGCGCCGGTGACCGCGTCCGCGGCTACCTGGCCGAAGTGCGCTCGGAGCCGCGTGGCCCGCAGCTGTTCATCAGCCGCGCCGCACCGGAGTTCATGATCGAGCTGTTCAAGCTGGAAGTGCCGGAAGTCGGTCAGGGCCTGGTGGAAATCAAGGCCTGTGCCCGCGATCCGGGCGACCGCGCCAAGATCGCCGTGCTGGCCCACGACCAGCGCACCGATCCGATCGGTGCCTGCATCGGCATGCGCGGTTCGCGCGTGCAGGCGGTGTCCAACGAGCTCAATGGCGAGCGCGTGGATATCGTGCTGTGGAACGACAACCCGGCCAACTTCGTCATCAATGCGATGGCGCCGGCCGAGGTGCAGTCGATCATCGTCGATGAGGACAAGCACTCGATGGATCTGGCCGTTGCCGAGGACCGCCTGGCCCAGGCGATCGGCAAGGGTGGCCAGAACGTGCGCCTGGCCAGCCGCCTGACCGGCTGGCAGCTCAACGTGATGACCCAGGACCAGGTCACCGCCAAGTCGGAGGCCGAGCAGGCTTCGGCCCGCCAGCTGTTCATGGACAAGCTGGAAGTGGACGAGGAGATCGCCGGCATCCTGGTCAGCGAAGGCTTCGGCACCGTCGAGGAAATCGCTTATGTCCCGGTCGGCGAACTGCTGGCCGTGGAAGGTTTCGACGAGGATATCGTCGAAGAGCTGCGCGCTCGTGCCCGCGATGCGCTGCTCAATGAGGCCCTGGCAGTCGAGGAAGGCCTTGAAGACGGCCAGCCGGCGCAGGACCTGCTGTCCCTGAAGGGCATGGACGAAGCCACCGCGTATGCGCTGGCCGGCCACGGCGTGCGCACCAGCGAGGATCTCTCCGACCTGGCCGCCGACGAGGTCGTGGACTTCGGCATCGAAGGGCTGGACCAGGAGCGCGCCGCCGCGCTGATCCTGGCCGCGCGTGCCGAGGAGATCGCCCGACTGGAACGCGGCGAATGAGCCGGCAATGAACAGGGCCCTGAGCCGCTCAGGGCGTAGAATCCGCGCCACCTCCAGATGCGGGGGGGCGCCCACAAGATCATAGGATCCGAATGTCGCAGCAAACCACCATCCGCAAGCTTGCCGAACTGGTCAACACACCGGTCGAAAAACTGCTTGAACAGCTGGCCGGTGCCGGCATGAAGTTCAGCGGTCCCGACCAGGTCGTGACCAGCACCGAGAAGGTGAAGCTTCTGGGCTTCCTTCGTCGTTCGCACGGCAAGCCCGAGCAGGCGCCGGAAGAGACCGATCAGTCTGCAAAGAAGATCACCCTCAACCGCCGTAAACAGCAGGAAGTGACGGTCAATTCCGGTCGCAGCAAGACGACCGTGAATGTCGAGGTGCGCCAGAAGCGTACCTACGTCAAGTCCGATGGTGGTCGTGCGATGACTCCGGACGAAGAGCGCGCCGACATCCTGCGCAAGCTGGAAGAGTCGCGCGCCCGCAACCTCGCCGAACAGCAGGCATTGGCCGAGAAGGACCGTCTGCGCGACGAGGCCATCGTCCGTGCACGCGAGGAAGAGATTGCCGCCAAGGAGCGTGCCGAAGCCGAGAAGAAGGCTGCAGAGGAAGCAGCGGTTGCCGCCAAGGCCGCCGAGGCGCTGGCCGCCAGCCAGCCGAAGACGCGCGCTCCGATCGACGAAACCGCACCGCGTCCGCCGCGTACCCCGGCCGCAGCCCCGGCTGCCCCGCGTGGCGCTCCGCCACGCAGCGAGGACCGCAACAACCGCAGCGCGCCGCGCAACGAGCGTGGCCCGGGCGATCGTTTCTCCGGCCAGATGCACCTGTCGGCCGCCGACCGTGCACGTCGTGGCAACAGCAACAGCACGACCCGTGGTCGTCCGGGCGGCCGGAACCAGGCCGGCGGCCGTCGCGACATGTCGCGCGGTGGCAGCAACGCCGGTCCGCATGCCTTCGAACGTCCGACCGCCCCGGTCGTGCGTGAAGTGGCGATCGGCGACACGATCACCGTGGCCGACCTGGCGCAGAAGCTCGCGCTGAAGGGCGGCGAGGTGGTCAAGGCGCTGTTCAAGATGGGCGTGATGGCCACCATCACCCAGTCCATCGACCACGACACGGCGGCGCTGGTGACCGAGGAACTCGGCCACAAGGCGATCCGTGCCAACGACAACGACGCCGAAGACGCACTGCTGGCATCGACCGGTGAAAACCAGGGCGAAGCCGTGCAGCGCCCGCCGGTGGTCACCATCATGGGCCACGTCGACCACGGCAAGACCTCGCTGCTGGATTACATCCGCCGCACCAAGGTCGCCACCGGCGAAGCCGGCGGCATCACCCAGCATATCGGTGCGTACCACGTGGATACGCCGAAGGGCGTGATCAGCTTCCTGGATACCCCGGGCCACGCAGCCTTCACTTCGATGCGTGCCCGCGGTGCCAAGCTGACCGATATCGTGGTGCTGGTGGTCGCGGCCGATGACGGCGTGATGCCGCAGACCAAGGAAGCGATCCAGCATGCCCGTTCCGCCGGTGTGCCGCTGATCGTGGCAATCAACAAGATCGACAAGTCCGACGCCGATCCGATGCGGGTCAAGAACGAACTGCTGACCGAGCAGGTCGTGGCCGAAGACTTCGGTGGCGACACCCAGATGGTGGAGATCTCGGCCAAGACCGGCCTGGGCATCGACGACCTGCTGGACGCCATCTCGATCCAGGCCGAACTGCTGGAGCTGAAGGCTGTCGATGAAGGCCGCGCGTCCGGCGTGGTGATTGAATCGTCGCTGGACAAGGGCCGCGGCCCGGTCGCCACCGTGCTCGTGCAGCAGGGCCGCCTGAAGAAGGGCGATTACCTGGTGTGCGGCATCCAGTACGGCCGCGTGCGAGCGCTGTTCGACGAAACCGGCAAGCAGCCGGAGTTCGCCGGCCCGTCCATCCCGGTGCAGGTCCTGGGCCTGTCCGGCGTGCCGGAGGCCGGTGACGACTTCGTGGTGGTCGAGGACGAGCGTCTGGCCAAGGACGTTGCCCAGCAGCGTGAGACCAAGCGCCGCGAGTCGCGCCTGGTCGCCACGGCGGGCAGCCGGATGGAAGACATCATGGCGACCCTGGGCAAGGGTGAGGGCCAGCAGGTCCTCAACCTGGTCATCAAGGCCGACGTGCAGGGTTCGGTGCAGGCGCTGAGCCAGGCCCTGGTCGCGCTGTCCAACGACGACATCCGCATCAACGTGATCCACTCCGGCGTGGGCGGCATCACCGAGTCGGACGCCAATTCGGCTGCCGCCTCCAAGGCCACCGTCATCGGCTTCAACGTGCGTGCGGATGCTTCGGCCCGTCGCATCATCGAATCCAACGGCGTGGACCTGCGTTACTTCTCGATCATCTATGACGTGATCGATCAGGTGAAGCAGGTGGCCTCCGGTCTGCTGGGCGTGGAGATCCGCGAAGAGATCATCGGTATCGCCGAGGTCCGCGATGTCTTCCGCAGCTCCAAGCTGGGCGCCGTCGCCGGCTGCATGGTCATCGAAGGCGTGGTCAAGCGCAGCAAGCCGATCCGCGTCCTGCGCGACAGCGTGGTGGTGTTCGAAGGCGAGCTGGAATCGCTGCGTCGCTTCAAGGAAAACGTCGAGGAAGTCCGCAACGGTACCGAATGCGGTATCGGCGTGAAGGCTTACAACGACGTCAAGCCGGGCGACCAGATCGAGTGCTTCGAGCGCATCGAAGTGCCGCGTACCCTGTAATGCTGCAACGGACCGGCCCTCGCGGGCGGGTCCACCCCTGGTGGCGCCCGACCCCGGTCGGGCCGTCTCTCCCGGTAGGGCCCGACCTTGGTCGGGTCACATTCAATTCAAGAGCCCGACCGCGTGCCCAAGACTTTCCATCGAACCGACCGTGTCTCCGCCCAGCTGCGCCGTGAACTCGGCACCCTGGTGCACAACGCCGTGCGCGAGCACGGGTTGCCCTCGGTGAGCGTGTCCGACGTGGAAATCACCCGCGACATGGCCCATGCCAAGGTCTTTGTCACCGCGCTGATGCCGGAACGTTCGGCCGAAGCGGTGGCCGGCCTGAAGGAACTGGGCTATCGCCTGCGCATGGACCTGGCCCGGGCGATGAAGCTGCGTCACGTGCCGGAGCTGCATTTCCATTACGACGACTCGGTTGATCGGGGCGAGCACATCGACAACATCCTGCGCGATCTGCCCGACACCGTGGCTGCCGAGAAGCGCCGCGAAAGCGACGAAGAATAACCGCGCGACGCCGGGCATGCCCGGCGTTGCTGCATTCCGGCTGCGCGATGTCTGATGCAGGCCGCGCCGCGCGCTTGCCGGGAATGGTCCGGCGCTACACCCGTATCTGTCATGACCCGAATTCAGTTCCGCCGCCTGGACGGCATCCTGCTGCTCGACAAGTCGACCGGCATGAGCTCCAACGCTGCCCTGCAGGTGGCGCGCCGCCTGTTCCGTGCCGAGAAGGGCGGGCATACCGGCAGTCTCGACCCGCTGGCCACCGGCCTGCTGCCGTTGTGCTTCGGCGAGGCGACCAAGATCGCCGGCCTGCTGCTGGGCTCGGCCAAGGCCTATGACGCCGAGATCGTGCTCGGCCAGACCACCGACACCGATGACGCCGAGGGCGAGGTGCTGCTGCAGCGTCCGGTGCCGCAGATCACTGCTGACGTCCTGCAGGCCGCGCTGGCACCGCTGACCGGCAGCATCCGCCAGCGGGCCCCGATCTATTCAGCGCTGAAGCAGGGAGGCGAGCCGCTGTACGTGAAGGCCCGCCGCGGCGACGCCATCGAGGCGCCGGAGCGGCAGGTCCAGGTGCATGCCATCGAGGTCCTGGAACAGCAGCCCGAGCGGCTGCGCCTGCGCGTCACCTGTGGCTCGGGTACCTACATCCGCAGCCTGGCGCGTGATCTCGGCGAGGCGCTGGGCTGTGGTGCGCACATCAGCGCCCTGCGCCGGCTGTGGGTGGAGCCGTTCCGCGAGCCGGCGATGGTCACCCTGGACCAGCTGCGGGCCATGGTCGAAACGGGCGACCTGGCGGCCATGGATGCGCTGCTGCTGCCGCTGGCCGACGGTCTGGCCGGGTATCCGCGGGTCGAGCTGGACGCCGCCCAGACGCAACGGTTCTGCATGGGACAGCGGTTGCGCGATGCCGGCTGGCCGCGCGGTCTGGTGGCGGTGTTCGGTCCGGACGCCGCTGTCCAGGGCCTCGGTCAGGTCGATGACAGTGGCCTGCTGGCCCCGCAGCGCCGATTCAACCTCTGAACAGGGCGGGGCGGTTCAGCCCCGGTCCTTGTCCCCGGAGCCCCTGGCCGTTACAATTTCGCGGCCATTTTCTGGCAGCCTGCCCCGCGCAGGTTTCATCCCTGTAGTCCACGGCGAGCCTGGCGGTGCGCGAAGCGCGTTCCTGCCGGCCACGCATCACTGAGAAAAAGACATGTCGATCGACACCCAGAAGGTCATTGAAGACAACAAGCGCAGCGCCGCCGACACCGGCTCCCCGGAAGTCCAGGTGGCCCTGCTGACCGCCCGCATCGAACTGCTGACCGGCCACTTCAAGACCCACAAGAAGGATCACCACAGCCGCCGCGGCCTGCTGCAGATGGTCAACCGCCGTCGCAGCCTGCTCGACTACCTGAAGAAGAAGGACGTCGAGCGTTACAAGGCCCTGATCGAGAAGCTTGGCCTGCGTCGCTAAGCAACGAATCCCCCGCGGCGCAGCGATGCGCCGCGGTTTTGTTTTGTAGTACCGCAATCCCCGATTCAGGCCGGAACGATCCGGTCACCCGCTGGCGGCAAGGGTCGCCGACGGTCCAAATTCGCAGACAGCATCCCCAAGGACACCCTCCGTGGCAAAAATCACCAAAACCTTCCAGTACGGCAAGCACACCGTCACGCTTGAGACCGGCGAAGTCGCCCGTCAGGCCAGCGGCGCCGTCATCGTCAAGATGGACGACACCGTACTGCTGGTCACCGCCGTCGCCGCCAAGAGCGCGCGCGAAGGCCAGGACTTCTTCCCGCTGACCGTCGACTATCAGGAGAAGTTCTACGCCGGCGGCCGTATTCCGGGTGGTTTCTTCAAGCGCGAAGGCCGTGCGACCGAGAAGGAAACCCTGATCTCGCGTCTGATCGACCGTCCGATCCGTCCGCTGTTCCCGGAAGATTACAAGAACGAAGTGCAGATCATCGCCACGGTGATGTCGCTGAACCCGGACGTGGACGGTGACATTCCGGCCCTGATCGGTGCTTCGGCGGCCCTGGCTCTGGCCGGCACCCCGTTCATGGGTCCGATCGGCGCTGCCAAGGTCGGTTACAAGAACGGCGAGTACATCCTGAACCCGACCGTCAGTGAACTGGCTGACTCGCAGCTGGAACTGGTCGTTGCCGGTACCTCCAACGCCGTGCTGATGGTCGAATCCGAAGCCGCGCTGCTGTCGGAAGAAGTGATGCTGGGCGCCGTGACCTTCGGTCACCGCGAAATGCAGAAGGTCATCAACGCGATCAACGAGCTGACCGTCGAAGCCGGCACCAAGCCGTCGACCTGGGAAGCCCCGGCCAAGAACGAAGCGCTGATCGCCGCCCTGAAGGAAGCCATCGGCCCGCGCCTGGGCGAAGCCTTCCAGGTGCGTGACAAGCTGCAGCGTCGCGATGCCATCTCGGCGATCAAGAAGGACGTGGTCGAAGCCCTGGCCGGCCGCGTGGCTGCCGAAGGCTGGAACCCGGCCGAGCTGTCGAAGGAATTCGGCGAACTGGAATACCGCACCATGCGCGACTCGGTGCTGGACACCAAGGTCCGCATCGACGGCCGTGCGCTGGATACCGTCCGCCCGATCTCCGTGAAGACCGGTGTGCTGCCGCGTACCCACGGCTCCTCGCTGTTCACCCGCGGCGAAACCCAGGCCATCGTGACCATCACCCTGGGCACCGCCCGCGACGGTCAGGTCATCGATGCCGTTGCCGGTGAGTACAAGGAAAACTTCCTGTTCCACTACAACTTCCCTCCGTTCTCGGTGGGTGAGTGCGGCCGCATGATGGGTCCGAAGCGCCGCGAGATCGGCCACGGTCGCCTGGCCAAGCGCGGCGTGCTGGCTGTCATGCCGTCGCTGGAAGCCTTCCCGTACACCATCCGCGTCGTCTCGGAAATCACCGAGTCGAACGGTTCCTCGTCGATGGCCTCGGTCTGCGGTTCGTCGCTGGCCCTGATGGACGCCGGCGTGCCGGTGAAGGCCCCGGTGGCGGGTATCGCCATGGGTCTGGTCAAGGAAGGCGACCGCTTCGTCGTCCTGTCCGACATCCTGGGTGACGAAGATCACCTGGGCGACATGGACTTCAAGGTGGCCGGTACCGCTGAGGGCATCTCCGCCCTGCAGATGGACATCAAGATCGAAGGCATCACCGAAGAGATCATGAAGCAGGCGCTGCAGCAGGCCAAGGCTGGCCGTCTGCACATCCTGGGCGAAATGGCCCACGGCCTGACCGCTCCGCGTTCGGAACTGTCCGACTACGCGCCGCGCCTGCTGACCATCAAGATCCACCCGGACAAGATCCGCGAAGTGATCGGCAAGGGTGGCTCGACCATCCAGGCCATCACCAAGGAAACCGGCACCCAGATCGACATCCAGGATGACGGCACCATCGTCATTGCCTCGGTCAACGCGATCGCTGCCCAGGCCGCCAAGGCCCGCATCGAGCAGATCACCTCGGACGTCGAGCCGGGCCGCATCTACGAAGGCAAAGTCGCCAAGATCATGGACTTCGGCGCGTTCGTCACCATCCTGCCGGGCAAGGACGGCCTGGTCCACGTCTCGCAGATCTCCAGCGAGCGCGTCGAGAAGGTCGGCGACAAGCTGAAGGAAGGCGATGTGGTCAAGGTCAAGGTGCTGGAAGTCGACAAGCAGGGCCGTATCCGCCTGTCGATGAAGGCCGTGGAAGAAGGCGAGGGCGCCAGCGCCGAATGATCGACCCACGGTCGATCACGGCAGGTGTCAACCCGGGTTGAGCACCGCCGCTGACATCGCTGGAATGAGAAAGCGGGCTTCGGCCCGCTTTTTCTTTGTCCGGCATCCTGAGCGGGCTTGCCGCTATGCTGTTGTCATGGACCTCCTGCGCCTGCTCGACCTGGACATCGACCGCCCGGCGCAGCGCGTGAGCCGGGCCGGTGAGGCCCTGCCCATCAGTGGCCTGAGCTGGACCCTGTTCGACGTGCTGCTTGCACACGGCACCCGTGTGGTGGATTTCGACACGTTGGCGGCCCAGGTCTGGGCACCTGCGGTGGTTGGTGAGGATGCGGTCAGTCAGCGGGTGAAACTGCTGCGGCAGGCACTCGGCGATGACAGCCGTCGGCCGCGCTACATCCGTTCGGTGCGCGGGCGCGGCTATCAGCTGTGCGCCGCACCGATACCGATGGCACCGCCGCCAGTGATCGGATCGTCACGAGGGCGCTGGTGGTGGGCTGCAGCGCTGGTGGCGGTGGGCGGGTTGGCAGTGGCGGTGCTGGCGTGGCCGGACCAGGCTCCGCCCGCCGCAGCGACGTCCCTGCTGCAGCGCGCGGACTATTACGCCGGCATCGGCCAGGCGAGCAACAACGAACGCGCGATCGCCCTCTACCGCCAGGCACTCCAGGTCGATCCAGAATCCAGCGCGGCCCGGCGTGGGCTGGCACGTGCATTGTCGGCGCAGGGATGCCTGTTCAACGGTTCTCCGCAGCAGATGCGCGAAGCGCTGGCGCTGGCCGACTCCGAACGTGCACGAGCGCCGCATGACGGTGCCACGTACGCCCTGCGCGGGTATGCGCATGATTGCCTTGGGCGGATGGACGATGCCGTAGCCGACTACGCGCGCGCGATCCAGCTCGATCCTGCGGACGAGCGCACCCGCGCATCGCTGGCCTACCTGCAGCAGGAGCAGGGCCGCCTGTCGCTGGCGCTGCGCGCCAACCTCGCGCTCAAGGCACCCGAACGCATCCGCTTCCGTGATGTGCAGGTGGCGCGCGAAATGGAACTGCTCGGTTTCACCCAGGCGGCAGCGCAGCGCCATGCGCGCAACTTCCAGCTTTACCCGGACAACGTGTTCGCCAACATCGCGTGGCCGCGCAGCCTGTACGTTGCCGGGGCCGCCGGGCGCGCCCGGGAGGAGCTGGCCATCGCATTGACGCGTGGCACACCACACCCCCAGCTGCTGCGCCTACAAGGAGAACTGGCATTGCTGGCCGGTGACACCGCGGCGGCGGCCGAGGCGTTCGCGACGGCGCACCGGCTGCGGCCGCAGCAATCGTTGGGAGAGACGCTGGCGGGCCTGTACGGATCGACGGCCATCGATCCGGCATGGGCACGTGCGCGATTGCAGCGCCTGCCGGCGGGGAGTGGTGATGGTTGGGCCGATGCTGCGCTCGAGCGGGCTCTGCTCTTGCAGTCGGTGGGTGATGCGAAGGCCGCCGTGGCCGCGCTGCACCAGGCGGTGGACGATGGCTTCCGCGATGCGGCATGGCTGCGTGCCACGCCGCTGTATGCTCCGCTGCGCAGCGCGCCGGAGTGGGAGCCGCTGCTGGCGCGTATCGATGCGGATGTCGCCAGGCAGCGCGCGCAGGTCCTCGCCGCCGCATGGCGACCCTCCGATCTGTCCGGTCTCAGCGCAGTGCGGGAAGCAGGAACTCAGTGAGAATCCGCCGCGACTGCGGATGGGCGAAGCTGCGGTTGTAGGCTTGGCTGGTGACTACGGCCACGGCATTCCTGTCAGGAATCAGGAAGACATAATTGCCACCGTTGCCGGACATCGCCCACACGGTCCGCTGCCTGCCCTGCACCGTCAGCTGCAGGCCCCACCATTGGTAGCCGTACTCGCTGCCATCGCCAGTGCGGGCCTGTGGCTGGATCATTGCAGCGATGAAATCACGGGGAACCAGTTGCCGGCCATTGCCGCGCCCCTGATCCAGCACCAGCTGCCCCAGCCGCGCCAGGTCGCGGCTGCGGTAGCGCGTGCCGCCGCCTCCCATTCCGATGCCCTCCGGTGAACGGTTCCAGTGGCTCTCGGTGATGCCCAGCGGACGCTCCAGTGCCCGGGCGGCATAGTCCGACAGTGGCATGCCGGTGGCCCTCTCGAGCACGGCGCCGAGCACGAACGAGTCGGCCGTACAGTACGCGAAGGAACGGCCATGAGGGCTGTCCTCCGGTCGCTGCATCCAGGGCGCGAAGCCCTTCACCGGCAGGGACAGGGCAAAGTCCAGCCAGCGCTCGCTCACGTACATGCGCTCTTCGTGGCCGCTCGAGAACGGGTTCTCGTCGTCGCATTCCCACAGGCTGCTCATGGTCAGCAGATCCTGCAGGGTGATGGCGCGCAGGCGCGGGTCGACGACGTGGCGCGCGGTGAATCCGGGGAAGTAGTCGTAGACCCGGGCCTGCACGCCCGGCAGCGCCCCCTCGCCGATGGCGGCGCCGATCAGCAGTGCGGTCACGCTTTTGCTGGCCGAGCGCACATCGTGCAGGGTGCCCGCGTCCGCGCCGTTGAAGTAGCCCTCGTAGACGACGTTGCCGTCGACCTGCAGCAGCACGCTGCGGATCTGCTTGAGGTCATCGCGGGCGATGGCCTGCTCCAGGGCGGGCAGGCGGACGGAGGCAGGCGTTGCGGCGCCGGTGGTGTGGGGTATGAATGCCAGCAGCAGAAGGAGGAAGGGCATCAACGGACGCATGGTCGGGCTCCATCGGAAAGGAGACTGGATTGAGCCCGGTCCTTCGCTGAAGTGCTGGAAGCGTGTCTGAAGAATTCTGAAGGGCCAGTACCGGCGACGGCAGCGCGCTGTCCTGCCGTGGGGCGTCAGGGACATGCCGATGTCATCCTGCGGGCGTCCGTGCCTGTCCAGTGGACGACATTCGATGAAGCCGCGCCGGGGCGTGATCGGTTTGCTACCGTGGCTGCGCCTTCGAACCGGGAGATCCCATGTTCCGCCAGACCCTGGCCGTCCTTGCCGTACTCGTCACCGCTGCCGTGCCCGGCGCAGTGCACGCTGCGCCGGCGCAGTCGCCGATCTTCGGCGCCTACTACCCCGGTGGCTCGGCCGGGCGCTATCCGGTTTCGAGCATTCCAGCCGAGCGCCTGACGCATCTGTTCTACGCGTTCTCCACCATCGAAGACGGCCGATGCGTGATCGGTGCGGACGCATCGAAGAACGTTGCCGAGCTGGCTGACCTGAAAAAAGCGCATCCGCATCTGCGCACGCTGATCTCGATCGGCGGCTGGGGCGCCGGTGGGTTCTCCGATGCCGCGCTGACCGAAGCCAGCCGCAGGCGCCTGGTCGACTCCTGCATGGCGCTGTTCTTCGAACGGCACGCAGGCAGCTTCGATGGCGTGGACATCGACTGGGAGTTTCCGGTCAGTGGCGGCCCGAAGGAACTGGCCCATCGTCCGCAGGACCGGGCCAACATGACGCGCCTGGCGCAGGCGTTCCGTACCGCGCTCGATACGTACGGGCGCAGGGCAGGGCAGCCGATGCTGCTGACCGCCGCGCTGGCCGCTGGCCGGCTGCAGACCGATGGCCCCTATGATCCCGCCGCCAGCTACGACCTGCCGGCGCTGGCCCGGATACTCGATTTCATCAACCTGATGAGCTACGACATGGGTACCGGTTTTTCGGCCGTGTCGACCTTCAACGCGCCGTTGCATGAAGTGCCGGCCGACCCGCTGGCGCCGGAACTGCGGCGCTGGAACAACGTGGCCGGTGCGGTGCAGTACTACCGCGAACATGGCGTGCCGGCGGACAAGCTGGTGCTGGGCGTGCCGTTCTACGGGCGCGGCTTCAAGGTGACCGGGGAGAGTGCCGACGGCCTGTACCAGGCTTACAGTGCGCCGGCCGATGCCGGCGACTGGCGGGTGATCAAGGCGCGTTACCTCGATCAGCCGGGCTGGACCAGGCACTGGCACCCGCAGGCGCAGAGCCCGTGGTTGTACAACCCGCGGGAGAACGTCTTCATCAGCTATGAAGACCCGCGTTCGATCGGCCTGCGGGCGCAGTTCGCCCGCGAACAGGGGCTGGCCGGTGTCTTCATGTGGGAGCTGACCGGCGACGATGAACAGGCCAGCCTGCTCAACGCGATGCTGGCGCCCTGGCACAAGGCCCGCGTGGGCGATTGAAGGCGCCGCGCTCCGCCGGCATGGCCCGGCGGGGCGGTCAGTCGGCCCAGACGCTGTTGGGGTCGCCGTTGCGCGCCCGGCGTTGGCTGGCCAGCGCCAGGCGCGCAAAGCCGAAGGCCATCGCCAGGGCGACGGCGTCGATCCAGAACAGCGGCCAGTGCCCGGCAGCGGCGGCACGCCACAGCCAGTCACCGTTCAATGCACCATGCAGGACCGGCACCAGCGCGGTCGCGGCCGCAGCGGCCCACAGCAGTTCCCGGGCGGCCTGTGCGGGCCTGCGCAGGAATGCCCACAGCGCGCACGCGGCCCAGCTGCTGAAACAGGCCCAACGGATGCCCGGGTCGACCGCCGCGGGTGCTGCGCGTTCGAGCACCAGCGCTACGACGAACGCCAACGAGATCGCCACGCACAGGCCGATGCAGACACCGACGGTGGCACGCGCCATGTTGACGGCCGCACGCGACTGCTCGGGCTGGCGTCGCTTGCGTCGCGATTCGATCCACAGCAGGTTGCCGGAATAGAACAGGAAGGCGCCGCCGAGCCCCATCAGGAAGTACAACCAGACCACCACGCCGTTGCCGAACTCACCGAAATGAAGCGCATAGGCGGCGCTCAGCGTAGCGTGATTGGCATCGCGCTGGCCCGGCAGCTGCGTGGCCAGCACGTCGCCGGTGGTCACGTCCAGGGCGACCGCGCCCAGCGGGCCCAGCGTGCCGGTGGATTCGCCGGTGATCTCGATGGTGGCCTTGGCGTCGCCACCATTGGCCAGTTTCAGATAGGCCGGTTCGAAGTTGGCCACGCCCTGGGCGCGGGCCACTTCCAGGGCGCGCGCATGCAGGACCTGCAGGCTGCCCGGCGGTGCCGGAACACCGCTGGCCTCGCGCACCGGAGCGGTATCCATCGCGGTCGGCACGGCCTGCAGCAGTTTGCCATCGAAGATCAGCGGATTGAGCAGTGCCATCTGTACGAACGCCAGGCAGAGCAGGGCGCCGGTAACGGCGAACATCAGATGGAAGGGCAGACTGAGCACGCCGATCACGTTGTGCGCATCCTGCCACTGCTGCTTGAGGTTGCGGCCCGGGCGCAACGCGAACAGGTCACCCAGCAGTTTCGGCAGGTGGATCACCAGGCCGCTGAGCAGGGCCATGCCGTACAGCAGGCTGACGATGCCCATTACATACACGCCGGCCACCGGCAGGCCCAGGCTGTAATGCAGCTCGTTGACCAGTTCGGCCAGACCGGTCTGCGGCGGCGTCGGGCTGCCGGCGGTGTGTCCCGGCCACGCATAGCGCCAGCTGCCGTCATCGGTCTGCCAGTAGGCCAGCGGCTGCGGATGGTCGGTGCCGGGGAAGGTCATGCCGACATGGCGGCGTGCCTCCGCGTGGGCTGCCAGCACGTCCTCGAGCAGGTGCTGTGCGTCATCCAGGTCCGCGGGCAATGCCGTCGCCGCGCCCGGCGTCTGCCACAACGGCAGGTCATGGTGGAAGAGGGTCAGGGCGCCTGCATAGAAGGCCACGAACAGGCCAAAGCCGGCGACCAGGCCGACCCAGGTGTGCAGGGTGGTGAACGTTCGCAGCGTCTGCGAGGAGAACTTCATGGGGACGGTCTCATTGCACCGCACCGGCCAGGCGCAGCAGGCCGAGCACGGCGAAGCCGGCGCCAGCAGTGCCGGCCAGGGCCAGCCAGGCGTGTGCGGCGCGGCGGAAGCTGAACGCCCAGAGGGCGGCCAGCATCCACAGCGGGATGAAGGCGATCAGGGCCGGTACCAGGGCGTGCTGCCATGGGCCGGGCGGCAGCCAGGCCACCAGTCCGGTGGCGGCCGCGGCCAGCAGGAAGCCGGCGAAGATGCCGGCGAGGGCGCGGGCCCACATCAGCGCGGCTCCGTGCCGGGGCGGTGCCAGGCGGCGATGGCCGGCAGCAGCATCGCCGCCAGCATCCAGGTGCACAGCATCGCCACCAGCCCCGCGGCGAAGCCCAGTTCGGCCATCCACAGCCACAGTGCGGCCGCAGCGGCAACCAGGACGATCTGTCGGCCAAGCCGGCCAGCCCGGCGCAGGCGCGGCCAGCGGCAATGCGGCGAGGCGGCATAGAAGGCCGTCGCCGAGAACATCGCGGACAGCACGCCCAGGCTGCAGAAGCCGAGCGTGGAAAGGCCGACAGTGATCATTGCCGGCAGCCTGCGCGGCGCGAGGGCGGCGAACGCGGGACACGGGCGGGGCCGGCGTAGGCCGGTCGGAGCGGGTGGCGCATCACGAGGTCCTGGGGGAAAGCGGGCAGGCTGGCACGGGGCGGGCTGCCTGGACATGGTAATCATTGCGATTTCAGGCTGCCAGCGACGGCCATTCAGGGGCGCGACGGGGAGTGCTTGGGCTTTCCCGCGCACTGGTCTAAAATCGCAGTCATTATCCTGACTGGAACAAGGTGGCCCGCGCCCAGCGCCGGCCGAGCGTGCGACATGAGCACTACCACCGCCCACGGTTGACCTGCCCCCGAAGGCCCTGCGTTCCAGGCGCCCTCGCGGCGCTTTTTTATTGCCCGGGCGCCTGCCCGGAGCCGCTTTCCAGCCCGCAGCGCGGGCCCCCGCACGAAGCCACTGCGATGATCAACATTACCCTTCCCGACGGCAGCCGCCGCGAGTTCGAAAACCCCGTCAGCGTCATGGACGTCGCCCAGTCGATCGGTGCCGGCCTGGCCAAGGCGACCATCGCCGGCTCGGTCGATGGCGTGCTGGTCGATGCCAGCGACGTCATCGATCACGATGCCAGCCTGCGCATCATCACCGCCAAGGACGAGGAGGGCGTGGAGATCATCCGCCACTCCTGCGCCCACCTGGTCGGCCATGCCGTCAAGCAGCTGTACCCGGACGTGAAGATGGTCATCGGCCCGGTCATCGCCGAGGGCTTCTACTACGACATCTACTCCGAGCGCCCGTTCACCCCGGACGACATGGCCGCGATCGAGAAGCGCATGGGTGAACTGATCGCCCAGGACTACGACGTCATCAAGAAGATGACGCCGCGCGCGGAAGTGATCGAGATCTTCAAGGCGCGTGGCGAGGACTACAAGCTGCGCCTGATCGAGGACATGTCCGACGACATCCAGGCCATGGGCATGTACTACCACCAGGAGTACGTGGACATGTGCCGTGGCCCGCACGTGCCGAACACGCGCTTCCTGAAGGCCTTCAAGCTGACCCGCATTTCCGGTGCGTACTGGCGTGGTGACGCGCAGAACGAGCAGCTGCAGCGCATCTACGGCACCGCCTGGGCCGACAAGAAGCAGCTCGATGCCTACATCAAGCGCATCGAGGAAGCCGAAATGCGCGACCACCGCCGCATCGGCAAGCAGCAGGACCTGTTCCACCTGCAGGAAGAGGCGCCGGGCCTGGTGTTCTGGCACCCCAAGGGCTGGGCGCTGTGGCAGGTGGTCGAGCAGTACATGCGCAAGGTCTATCGCAACAGCGGTTATGGCGAAGTGCGCTGCCCCCAGATCCTGGACGTGAGCCTGTGGAAGAAGTCCGGTCACTGGGACAACTACCAGGACAACATGTTCTTCACCGAGTCGGAGAAGCGCACCTACGCGGTCAAGCCGATGAACTGCCCGGGCCACGTCCAGGTGTTCAACCAGGGCCTGCACAGCTACCGCGACCTGCCGATCCGCTACGGTGAGTTCGGTTCCTGCCACCGCAACGAACCCTCCGGCGCACTGCACGGCATCCTTCGCGTGCGCGGCTTCACCCAGGACGACGGCCATGTGTTCTGCACCGAGGCGCAGATCGAATCCGAAGTGACCGCCTTCCACCAGCAGGCGCTGGCGGTCTACCGGCACTTCGGCTTCGAGGAGATCCAGATCAAGATCGCGCTGCGGCCGGAATCGCGTCTGGGCGATGACGCCACCTGGGACAAGGCCGAGGGCGCACTGCGCTCGGCGCTGGCCAGCTGCGGCGTGGAGTGGCAGGAGCTGCCAGGCGAGGGCGCCTTCTACGGCCCGAAGATCGAGTACCACCTGAAGGACGCCATCGGCCGTACCTGGCAGCTGGGCACGATGCAGGTCGACTTCATGATGCCCGGCCGCCTGGGCGCCGAGTACGTGGACGAGAACAGCCAGAAGAAGCATCCGGTCATGCTGCACCGGGCGATCGTCGGCTCCATGGAGCGTTTCATCGGCATCCTGATCGAGCACCATGCCGGCCAGTTCCCGGCCTGGCTGGCGCCGACCCAGGTGGTGGTGGCCAACATTACCGACGCCCAGGCCGACTACGTCTCGGGCGTGACCAAAACCCTTGCGGAGCAAGGCTTCCGCGTCAGCTCGGATTTGCGTAACGAGAAGATCGGCTATAAAATCCGCGAGCATACGTTGCAGCGCGTGCCCTACCTGCTGGTCATTGGTGACCGCGAGAAGGAAAATGGGGCTGTGGCGGTGCGTACGCGTTCTGGCGAAGACCTGGGCAGCATGAGCCTGCAGGCCTTCATCGAGCGGCTCCAGGCCGAGGGCGCGTAAGCAAAGGTCCGGTCCGGGGGCACAGGCACCCGGACCGGTTCGATACCCTTGGGAGAACGTAATATCAGCACCCCTGACAACAAACAGAACCGCAAGAATCAGGAAATCCGTGTGCCGCGCGTCCGCGTGATCGGCAGTGACGGAGAAATGATCGGCGTGTTGTCGCGCGACGAAGCGCTGTCCATGGCCGAAGATGAAGGCCTGGACCTGGTCGAAATCCAGCCGCAGGCCGATCCGCCGGTCTGCAAGATCATGGACTTCGGCAAGTTCAAGTTCGAAGCGCAGAAGAAGGCCAGCGAGGCCAAGAAGAAGACCAAGCAGGTCGAGATCAAGGAAGTGAAGTTCCGTCCGGTCACGGACGAGGGCGACTACCAGATCAAGCTGCGCAAGATGCGCGGGTTCCTTGAAGAAGGCGACAAGATCAAGGTCAACATCCGTTTCCGTGGCCGTGAAATGAGCCACCAGGAACTGGGTCGCGAAATGGCCAACCGGATCGAGACCGATCTGGGCGAGGACATCGTCATTGAATCCCGTCCGCGCCTGGAAGGGCGTCAGATGGTCATGATGATCGCGCCGAAGAAGAAGACCTGAGGCCTGACGGGCCGCCTTCCGGGGCGCCTGGCTGAATGGTTCAGGGTAAGGGGACGCCACTGGCGTCCCTTTGCTTTTGCAGGATGCCGGTGAAATGCCGGCGCAAGGGGTGCTGGGGCTGGTGGCAGGGCGGTTTTGCCTGTATCATGCCCGGCTCGACCCACCCAGGACGGGTCGTACGCCGATCATGGCAGGACGGAAAGAGCGGCCCAGGCCGCCGCCAGATCAGTCAGAAACCAGGGTCAAATCCCATCAAGGACATTGCAATGCCCAAGATCAAGACCAACCGGGCAGCGGCCAAGCGTTTCCGCAAGACCGCCTCGGGCAAGTACAAGTGCGGCCACGCCAACCGTAGCCACATCCTCACGAAGAAAGCGACCAAGCGTAAGCGTAATCTGCGTCAGACGGGCCATGTCCGTGCAGAAGACGCAGGCCGTCTGGACCGCATGCTCCCTTACCTCTGAGGAACTGAAAAATGGCACGAGTTAAGCGTGGCGTACAGGCGCGTCGCCGCCACAAGAAGATTCTGGATCTCGCCAAGGGCTATTACAACGCCCGCCGCAAGGTCTTCCGCGTTGCCAAGCAGGCGGTCATCAAGGCACAGCAGTACGCCTACATCGGCCGTAAGCAGAAGAAGCGCAACTTCCGTTCGCTGTGGATCACCCGCATCAATGCGGCTGCCCGCATCAATGGTCTGAGCTACAGCCGCTTCATGAACGGCCTGCTGAAGGCCGGCATCACCCTGGACCGTAAGGTCCTGGCTGACATCGCCGTGCACGACGCAGCCGGCTTTGCCGCGCTGGCCGAAAAGGCCAAGGGCGCGCTGGCGGCATAAGTCCTTCCCGATGCCGTTGCCGTTCATCCGGAACGGTGTCAGGTCAAGGCAATGCATGGGGAAGGGCGCAAGTCCTTCCCCATTCTTTTTTGGGTCCCGGCGTGGCCACGGCGACGCGGGGACGGCGGTGGCGACAGGGGTCGGCCCTTCGCCTGCCGCGATGGCAGATCGACTGGAGTTCCGGCCCCCCATGAGCGACATCCAATCCCTCACCACCCAGGCGCTGGCCGAGGTGGCCGCTGCACAGAGCCCCGACGTGCTGGAGCAACTGCGCGTGGCCCTGCTCGGCAAGAGCGGCAGCATCACTGCGCAGCTCAAGCAGCTCGGCGCCCTGCCGGCCGACGAGCGCAAGGCCGCCGGTGAAGCGATCAACCAGGCCCGCGACGCACTGACCCGCGCGCTGGGCGAGCGCAAGGCGCTGCTGGAGGATGCGGCACTGGATGCGCGCCTGGCCGCCGAAGCCATCGACATCACCCTGCCGGGCCGCAATGGCGAACGCGCCGGCCTGCACCCGATCACCCGTACCCTGGAGCGCATCACCGGCATCTTCGGCCGACTGGGCTACGAGTTGTCGGAAGGGCCGGAGATCGAGGATGACTGGCACAACTTCGAGGCGCTGAATTTCCCGCCGCACCACCCGGCGCGCGCCATGCATGACACCTTCTACTTCGGTGACGGCCGCCTGCTGCGTACGCACACCTCCGGTGTGCAGGTGCGCTACATGGGCAACCATGCGCCGCCGCTGCGCATGATCGCCGCCGGCAAGGTGTACCGCAGCGACAGCGACCAGACCCATTCGCCGATGTTCCATCAGGTGGAAGGCCTGCTGGTGGACGAGCACTCGACCTTCGCCGACCTGAAGGGCACGCTTGCCGAATTCGTCCGTGCCTTCTTCGAGCGCGACTTCGAGATGCGCTTCCGTCCCAGCTACTTCCCGTTCGTCGAGCCCGGTGCGGAAGTGGACATCGCCTGGCAGCAGCCCGATGGCAGCACCCGCTGGCTGGAAGTGCTCGGCTGCGGCATGGTCCATCCGAACGTGCTGCGCAGCGTCGGCATCGATCCTGAGCGCTACACCGGTTTCGCCTTCGGCATGGGCGTGGAGCGTTTCGCGATGCTGCGCTACGGCGTCAACGATCTGCGCGCGTTCTTCGAGAACGATGTGCGCTTCCTGAAGCAGTTCGCGTAACGCATTCGGCAACGCCGGGCCCAGCCTGGCGGACTCAAACATTCGACGGCCCAGGCGCCTGCGCCGGGTCCACCAGGGTGACAACATGAAATTCTCCGAAAACTGGCTGCGCAGCCACGTCCCCACCCGCGCGTCGCGCGATGAGCTGAGTGCGGTGCTGACCGCGATCGGCCTGGAAGTGGAAGACGTGACCGCGTTGGGCGAGGGCCTGCAGCACGTGGTGGTGGCGCGCATCGTCGAGGCCGTGCGCCATCCCGAAGCGGACCGCCTGCAGGTCTGCCGGGTCGATGCCGGGCAGGGCGAGCTGCTGCAGATCGTCTGCGGCGCACCGAACGCGCGTCCGGGCCTGGTCGCGCCGCTGGCGATGGTCGGTGCGCAGATCGGCGAACTGAAGATCAAGCCGGCCAAGCTGCGGGGTGTCGAGTCCAACGGCATGCTGTGCTCGGCGAAGGAGCTGGGCCTGGACAACGATGCTTCCGGCCTGCTGGAACTGCCCGCGGATGCCCCGGTCGGCCAGGCCCTGGTCGACTACCTGGGCCTGCCCGATGCCAGCATCGAGATCAAGCTGACCCCGAACCGTGCCGACTGTTTCAGCGTGCGCGGCATCGCCTACGACGTGGCGGCCGCCACCCGCAGCCAGGTGCTGGACTTCGCTGCAGCACCGGTCGCCGCCGTCGGCAGCCGCGAGCTGTCGATCCGGCTCGACGCCGGCGCCGAGGCGCCGCGTTACCTGGGGCGCGTCATCGAGGGCCTGAACCCTGCGGCGAAGACCCCGCTGTGGATGGCCGAGCGCCTGCGCCGCAGTGGCGTGCGTCCGGTGTCGCTGCTGGTCGACATCACCCAGTACGTGATGCTGGAACTGGGTCAGCCGATGCATGCCTATGACCTGGGCACCCTGCAGGGCAGCATCGCCGTGCGGCGCGCACGCGCAGGCGAGAACCTGAAGCTGCTCGATGGCCGCGATGCCGTGCTGGACGACAGTTTCCTGGTCGTGACCGATGCTGATCGAGCGGTGGGCCTGGCGGGTCTGATGGGGGGCTTCGATTCCCGTGTGACCGACGCGACCACCAGCGTGTTCCTGGAGGCTGCGCACTTCGCGCCGGCAGCGATCATGGGCCGTGGCCGCAAGCTGGGCCTGCACACCGATGCCGGCCACCGCTTCGAGCGCGGCGTCGATCCGGCGCTGCCGCGCACCGCCATCGAGTACGCCACCCGCCTGGTGCTGGACCTGGCCGGCGGCACCCCGGCACCGGTCACCGAGGCCGTGCGCGAGGCTGACCTGCCCCGGCCGGCCACCATCGCGCTGCGCCGCCCGCGCATTACCCGCGTGCTCGGCATCACCATCGAGGATGCCGAAGTGGAGCGCATCCTGCGCGCGCTGGGCATGGAGGTGGTCGCCACGGCCGACGGCTGGCAGGTCACCGCACCGAGCCGCCGTTTCGATATCGCCATCGAAGAGGACCTGATCGAAGAGCTGGCCCGCATCCATGGCTACGAGCAGATTCCCACCACCCTGCCGGGCGGTGCCGCGCGCGTGGCGATGCCGAGCGAGACCCAGCTCGACACCCTCAGCGTGCGTCGCCAGCTGATCGCGCGCGACCTGCAGGAAACCCTCAATTTCGCCTTCGTCGACGATGCGCTGCTGACCCAGTGGCAGCTGCGCGACGATCTGGTGCCGCTGGCCAATCCACTGTCGGCCGAACTGGCGGTGATGCGCCCGTCGCTGCTGCCGGGCCTGGTGGCCACGCTGGGCCGCAACGCCGCGCGCCAGTTGGGCCGGGTGCGCCTGTTCGAGATCGGCCGCGTGTTCGCCCGCCAGGCGGGGGAGGGCCAGCCGGCGCCGCTGGAAACTCCGCGTGTTGCTGCCGCGGTGTGCGGCGATGCGCAGGCGGTGCAGTGGGGTCTGCCTTCCCGCAAGGTCGATTTCCATGACCTGAAGGGTGATCTGGAGTCCCTGGCTGCTGCCAGTGGTGCCTCGCTGGAGTTCCGCCCGTCCAGCCGTGCGCATGGCCACCCGGCGCGCTCGGCCGAGGTGTTCCGCGACGGGGTTGCGATCGGCTGGATCGGCCAGATCCACCCGCGCCTGGCCAAGGCGATGGACATCGAGGCCGACGTCTACGCCTTCGAGCTGGACCTGGAGCCGCTGTCGGCGCGCCGCCTGCCGCGTGCCGGCGAGCTGTCGCGCTTCCCGGCGGTGCGCCGCGACCTGGCGTTCCTGGTGCCGGAGCAGGTGGCCTGGAGCGATCTGGCCGCCACGGTCCGGAAGGCCGCCGGCCCGCTCCTGCGCGAGCTGAACCTGTTCGACCGCTATGTGGGCCAAGGGGTCGAGCCGGGATTCAAGAGTCTCGCTATGGGCTTGATTTTGCAGGACAAGTCGCGCACTCTGACGGACCGCGACGTGGATGCGGTGGTGGCCGAGGCGGTCACCGCCATCGAGCGTGAACACCACGCCCGGATCCGCGGCTGAGCGGGCAGCACTCGGGGGTAGCAGGCAATGGCATTGACCAAGGCGGAGATGGCGGAAAAGCTGTTCGACGAAGTCGGTCTGAACAAGCGTGAAGCCAAGGAATTCGTCGACGCGTTTTTCGATGTGCTGCGTGAAGCATTGGAACAGGGACGTCAGGTGAAGCTGTCGGGCTTCGGCAATTTCGACCTGCGGCGCAAGAACCAGCGCCCGGGCCGCAATCCGAAGACCGGCGAGGAAATTCCGATTTCCGCCCGTACGGTGGTCACCTTCCGTCCGGGCCAGAAGCTCAAGGAAAGGGTGGAAGCTTATGCTGGATCCGGGCAGTAACCGCGAACTACCGCCGATCCCGGCCAAGCGGTACTTCACCATCGGTGAAGTGAGCGAGCTGTGCGACGTCAAGCCGCACGTGCTGCGCTACTGGGAAACCGAGTTTCCCAGCCTTGAGCCGGCCAAGCGCCGCGGCAACCGCCGCTACTACCAGCGCCATGACGTGCTGATGGTGCGGCAGATCCGCAGCCTGCTGTACGAACAGGGCTACACGATCGGCGGTGCCCGCCTGCGTCTGGAGGGCCCCGATGCCCGCGAGGAATCGGCGCTGAGCAACCAGATCATCAAGCAGGTGCGGATGGAGCTGGAAGAAGTGCTGCAATTGCTTCGCCGGTGACCCAAATCCCGCGTGATCCGCTATACTTCACGCCCCGCCGCACTGGCGGGAACATCGCAGCATCAGTCGGGGCGTAGCGCAGCCTGGTAGCGCATCTGCCTGGGGGGCAGAGGGTCGTCGGTTCGAATCCGGCCGTCCCGACCACTGTGATGAAACAGAAGGCCCGCGCAGCGATGCGTGGGCTTTTTTGTGGGTGAACCGATGGGCGATGCGGCCGCGTACGCCGGCCCATGCGTGACCGACATCCCGTATCATCGCTGCACATCCGATCGCATCGGTTTCTCCTTCCGTCTCTCTTCCGCGTCCGCTGGCGCAGCATGTGGCTGCGGTCACGGGCGTGCAGCGGGTCCGTGGAGGTGGATGCGCGGACCACGACGACCACAGGGGGTTGCGTTGATCAGCAGTACCGTCATTCATCGCTCGGCTGAGGCAGGTGCCGCCGAGGTGCAGGTCCTGGACACCACGTTCAAGGGCAAGCACGTCTTTGTCAGCTGGGGCCTGCGTGGGCCCGAGTTGACCCGCAGTGCCGACCCGGCCGCAACGGTGGCCGCGCGCCGCGCATTGCAGACCGTTTCCCGGCACAACGAGGGGCCGCGCAGCCCCGAGGTGTTCATCGCCAACCAGTCGGCGGTGGCGATCACGGTCTATCGCTTGTTGACCGAGGCCCGGTCCGGCGATGCGATCTTCTTCCTGTGCGACTCGCAGGCGGTGGTGGATTGGCTGGTCACGGCGCTGGAAGTGCAGGGGGCGGACTGATCGCGTCCATGCCGGCCGTCTATCCCGCCAGCGCGGCGTCAACCGCTGCCTGGGCGTGCAGGCTGGTGGTATCGAACAGCGGCACCGCACTGTCCTGCGGGCGTACCAGCAGCATGATTTCGGTACAGCCGAGAATGATCGCTTCGGCACCACGCGCCACCAGCCGCGCGATCACGTCTGCGTAGACCTGTCGCGAGCGCTCGCTGACCACGCCGGCGATCAGCTCCTGGTAGATGATGTCGTGGACCTGCTGGCGATCTTCGGCGTCGGGTACCAGCACTTCCAGCCCGAAGCGACCGGCCAGGCGTCCCCGGTAGAAGTCCTGTTCCATTGTGAAAGCAGTACCGAGCAGGCCCACCCTGCGCCAACCGGCCGCCACGATGGCGGTGGCGGTCGGGTCGGCGATGTGCAGCAGCGGCAGCGGGCAGGCTGCTTCGATCTGTGCGGTCAGCGCGTGCATCGTGTTGGTGCAGATCAGCAGTACATCGGCGCCGCCCGCCTGCAACCGCTCTGCCGCATCCACCATGTGCCGCGCAAGCGCGTCCCAGTCGCCGTCGTGCTGCAACTGCTTGATCGGAGCGAAATCCACCGACCACATCAGCAGCTGCGCCGAGTGCGCGGCCCCCAGGCGACGGCGCACCTCTTCGTTGATGAGGCGGTAGTACTGCGCCGAACTCTCCCAGCTCATGCCGCCGATCAGGCCCAGGGTCTTCATGTGCCGCTCCAGGTGGGGAGGCGCCATTGCAGCACAGGCGGGCGGCGATGTCGCCGCGACCGCTGACAGGCGCGATAATGCGGCCATCGATGATCGAGGGCAGGGTGATGGGCGAATGCTGTGGCTGCGGCAGGACGATGGACCTGGCGGCGATGCAGGCGCGTCACCGCCGCGTGCTGCGGATCGTGCTGCTGGTCAACCTTGCCACGTTCGCGATGATGGTGCTGGCCGCCTGGTACAGCCATTCTTCGTCACTGCTGTCCGGTGCGCTGGATAATCTGGGCGACGCGGCCACCTATGCGCTCAGCCTCGCGGTGGTGGGTGCGGGCATCGTCGCCAAGGCACGTGTGGCGCTGTTCAAGGGGCTGCTGATCCTTGCCGCAGCGGTGGCCGTGGCGGTGCAGATCGGTTGGCGCCTGCTGCATCCGGAGGTGCCGCTGTTCGCCAGCATGGGCTTGGCCGCCCTGCTCAATCTGGCAGCCAATGCACTGTGCCTGTGGCTGCTCACACCCTATCGCAACGATGACGTCAACCTGGCGTCCGCCTGGGAGTGCTCGCGCAACGATCTGTACGAGGGCTCGGCGGTGCTGCTGGCTGCAGGGCTGGTGGCGCTGTTCGGTGCGGGCTGGCCCGATCTGCTGGTGGCGGCCGCACTGCTGGTGCTGTTTCTGCGGTCGGCGATGCGCGTGCTGGGTACGGCGTGGTCGGAGCTGCGCGCGGCACGGCAAGTTCATGCGTGAGTGGCCGCCTGTAACCGTCGCATCGGCATCGCGCTGTATGTGACGTCGCGGTGAGCCACCGCCTATGCTGGGACGGTTCTCTTTCGTGGATGGCCGAATGTCCCTGCAGACCTGGTGGTGGTTCCTGGCTACGGTGTTCGTGCTGTGTGGCACCCCTGGACCGAACATGCTGCATATCCTCGGACGCAGCGTCGGCCTGGGATTCCGCGCCAGCCTCCCGGCCATGGCCGGCTGCCTGCTGGCCATGCTGGTGGTACTGGCGGCCTCCGCCGCCGGGTTGAGCGCACTGCTGCACTCCTCACCCATGCTGTTTGAAGTGCTGCGCTATCTGGGCGTGGCCTATCTGGCCTGGCTGGGCCTGAAAGCGTGGCGCGACAGCAGCCGGCCGGCAGCGCCGGTGGACGTTGAGGCCCCGGCGACGGTCCTGCCAGCGGACGGAGCCTGGGCGGTATTCCGCGGCGGCCTGCTGGTGGGCCTGAGCAATCCCAAGCTGCTGCTGTTCGCCACGGCGTTCCTGCCGCAGTTCGTCGATCCCGCGCGGGGTCAGGCCGTGCAGTACAGCGTACTGGTGGCAACCTTCGCCAGCTGCGAGCTGTTCTGGTACGTGATGTATGCCGCCGGTGGCCATGGCCTGCGCCGTTGGCTCGGCCGGCCGTTCGCCCGGCGCTGGTTCGAGCGGCTGGTGGGCAGCGTGTTCCTGGCGTTCGCGGTGGCCCTGCTGCGCTTCCGGCCCCGTTGATCCGTATGCGGCTTCACGCCGCACGCGCGGCTCCCTCACGAGGCTGGCATCGGCTGCGGCCTAGGCTGATCGCACTGTTTTCAGTCCCTGTGGGGAAAGGATCGACATGATCAAGTGGGCCATCATCTTCGCCATCATCGGTGTGATCGCCGGCGTGCTCGGCTTCGGCGGCATCGCGGGTGCCGCGGTGGGTATCGCCAAGTTCCTGTTCTGGGCCGGCATCATCATTGCCGTGGTGCTGTTCCTGCTGGGCATGACCGTCGCGAAGAAGGTCAGCTAGCGGCTGCCTGCGTGGCAGCGCGCGCAGGCGTGCGCTGCCACGCGAGACGCGCAGTCTTCAGTCTTCGATACGTGCGAAACGAGGCTGTGGGCCAAGTGCGCCCGGTACCTGTTCTACGAACATGGCGTACGGTCGCACCCACAATCCGCCTTCGCCATACAGTGCGCGGTACAGCACCATCGGCTGCAGGGTCTCGCTGCTGCGCACGATGTCGATCACTTCATACTCGCCGCCCTTGAAATGGCGATAGCGGCCGCGCGCAAGCGTGGGCAGGGGACTGAGCGCCGTCATGGGGGCGGCACTCATCTGCGCGCCGGCTGTGCCGGCATCGCGCAGTAGGCGTCGATCGCCTCGGCGGTGTTGGCCAGGCCCTGCGCCTGGGCCAGTTCCCAGGGGCGCTCGCAGCGCTGGCTGCGCTCGCACCACTGGTAGCCGGCCGAGCCGATGCAGCCATGGGCATCGCGATCACCGCCGACTACAGGGGCGGAAGTGGCTGCCGCTTCGCGCACGGGCGTCTGTTGCGGTGCCGCGCAGGCGGCCAGGGCCAGCAGCATCGGCGCCAGCATGAGGGCTTTCATCGAGGACACTCCGTGGCCTAAACCATCAGTGTGCGGCGGGCCAGCAGCAGCGGCAAGCGCTCAACTCATCGACGCGCGGATCAGTTCCTCGATCAGGACCAGGTAGCAGGCTGCGAAGTAGAACTTCAGCAGCGTCGAGCGCTGCGGCGGTTGGAAGGTGCGCATGTGGAAGGGGCCCCTGTTGGTGACGATAGTGTGAAGCCAAGCTGACTTCGTGACAAGAATCACGAAAGTCATGGGGTGAACGGGCTCAGGGATGTGACGAAGCGCGAATTCCGATCCGCCGGCGGGGATTTTTCGGACAAATCTGATAGGCCCTGCCTGAAGCGCTCGCTAGCCTGAACAGGTATCGGCGCTCTCACCTCCCGGCGCCGCGTCCATTCCCTCCGTTGGAGTCGATCATGGTGTTTACCGTCCACTGCAATGCCCAGCACTGGTTCGTGCTGGACCCCGAGGCGCGCACCACCGCCTCGTTCGCCCGCGGCGCCGATGCGTTCGATGTCGCCACCGAACTGGCCCAGGAACATCACCGCCGCACGGGCCAGCACTGCATCGTGCGTGTGGAGGCACTGGGGGGGGCAGTGGATGTACTGCGGATCGGTGCCTAGCGGCCGACCCTGCGGCGCAGTCAGCCGCGGTTGAGCTGTTTGAATGGGGAAAGAACCGACGGTGCGTTGCCCTCTGTGCGCCGCGCCGCGAATCCCGGATGCTTGCCGCCACGCATTCATCTGGAGATCTCGATGGGCAACGCACTCACCTGGCGCACCCTGGCCTGCGCACTGCTGCCGATGCTGGCCGCCGCCGGGGGCGCGCAGGCGCAGAACTATGGTTATGACGACGATCGCCATGGCGGCCGCGACGGGGGCGGCATCGTGCGATGCGAATCGGTCAAGAACCGCAGCAATGAGTGCCGCCTTGAAGGGCGGCCCCGGCTGATCCGCCAGTTGTCCGGCTCGCCGTGCGTGGAGGGCGAGACCTGGGGCCAGTCGCGCTCCGGGGTGTGGGTGACCCGGGGCTGCCGGGCCGAGTTCGTCGGCGAGTCGCGTCGTGGCGGCGGCTGGGGTGGTGGATGGGGCAACGGCAATGGCCGCGGTGGCGAAGTGATCGCCTGTCATTCCAATGGCCATCGACAAGAATACTGTGACACCCGCGTCCGCCGCAGCGTACGCCTGATCCGGCAGGACTCCCGCAGTGCCTGTATCGAGGGCCGGACCTGGGGCTGGGACCGCCGCGGCATCTGGGTCAGCGATGGGTGCCGCGCCCAGTTCCAGGTGAACTGATCCTTCTGGCCATCTGCGTCAAATCAGAAAAATCTGATATTGCTCACAGTTTGAACGCCGTATCGTCTGCAATCAGGGCACGGGTGCCCTGATTGCATCGGCAGTCCGTGCCGTCACCGGTGCACGCCTTCCGCCTTCATCGATACGCTGCCTCAAGGAGTGAGCTGCATGTTGATCCGCCTTCAGTGCGAACAGCGCCAATGGCGTGTTCTGCATCCGGATAGACCGGAGCCGATCGAGTTCCGCGACGGCGCCCGCGCCTTCGATTTCGCCCAGGCCCTGGCCAGGCTGCACTTCGTGGACACCGGGCAGCGCGCCGCCGTGCGCGTGGAAGCCAGCGGCGCGTTCGTGGAAGCGATCAGCTACGGTTGAACAGGGACCGGGCGTCGTTACGCAGCAGGCGCGGGGAAACCGGGCACCTGCCCGGTTCCACCCGGAACGGTCAGCCTGCCGCGCTCAGCGGCGGAGTGGTGGCAGCCAGCTGCGGCCAGCGCTTGAGCACGGCCGCGCGGATCCCGGCGGCATCGATGCCGGCTTCAGCCAGCAGGTCCTCGCGGCTGGCATGATGCTGGTAGGCGTCGGGCAGGCCGAGATGCAGGATCGGTCGCAGCACCGCTTCGGCGTTGAGCAGCTCGGCCACGCCGGAACCGGCGCCACCGGCCACCACGTTGTCTTCGATGGTCACCAGGCCTTCGTGCTGGGCGGCCATTGCCAGCACCAGGTCGCGGTCCAGCGGCTTGATGAAGCGCATGTTGACCACGCTCAGGCCCAACTCGCGGCCCACCTGTTCGGCGGCGGCAACGGTGCTGCCGAACGCCAGCAGGGCGATGTGGCTGCCCTGCACGCGCAGCTCGCCCTTGCCGATCGGCAGCGTGGACAGGTCACTGCCGGCCGCGACGCCGGTACCGCTGCCACGCGGGTAACGCACGGCGGCCGGACCGGCGTACTGCAGACCGGTGCTGAGCATCTGCCTGCACTCTGCCTCGTTCGACGGGGCCATCACCACCATGTTCGGCACGCAGCGCAGGAAGCTCAGGTCGAGGTTGCCGGCATGGGTCGCCCCATCCGGCCCGACCACGCCGGCGCGATCAATCGCGAACAGCACGTCGAGGTCCTGGATGGCCACGTCATGCACCAGCTGGTCGTACGCGCGCTGCAGGAAGGTGGAATAGATCGCCACCACCGGCTTGCCGCCCTGGGTGGCCATGCCGGCGGCCAGGGTGACCGCGTGCTGCTCGGCGATCGCCACGTCGAAGTAGCGCTGCGGGTATTCCCTGCTGAAGCGCACCAGGCCGGAGCCTTCGCGCATCGCCGGGGTGATGCCGTACAGGCGTGGCTCCGCGGCGGCAGCATCGCACAGCCAGTCGCCGAACACGTCGGTGTAGGTCGGCTTCTTGGCGCCGGTCTTGGCCACCAGGCCCTTGTCGGGATCGAACGGGCCCACTGCGTGATAACCGATCTGGTCGCCTTCGGCAGGCTCGTAGCCCTTGCCCTTGGTGGTCATCACGTGCAGCAGCTTGGGGCCCTTGGAGGCGCGCAGCGTCTTCAGCGTGGACAGCAGGGCGGGCAGGTCATGGCCGTCGATCGGGCCGGTGTAGTGGAAGCCCATCTCCTCGAACATCGTGGAGGGCACGAACATGCCTTTCCAGTGCTCTTCCCAGCGTTTCACGAAGCGCGCCGGATTGTTCTTCTTGTCGCCCAGGATCTTCTTGCCGCCTTCGCGCAGTGCATTGAGCGTGCGGCTGCCGGTGGCGCGGCCGAGCATCTTGGTCAGCCCGCCGACGGCCTCGGAGATCGACATGTTGTTGTCGTTGAGGATCACCAGCAGATTCGGCTCCGGCTCCATGCCGCCCGCGTGCATCAGCGCCTCGAAGGCCATGCCGGCGGTCATCGCGCCGTCACCGATCACTGCCACGATCTTGCGGTCGTCGCCCTGTGACTGGCGGGCGATGGCCATGCCCAGTGCGGCGGAGATCGAGGTCGAGGAGTGACCGACCCCAAAGGTGTCGAACTCGCTTTCCTCGCGCTTGGGGAACGGCGCCACGCCGTCCTTCTGCTTGACGGTGTGGATCTCGTCACGGCGGCCGGTGAGGATCTTGTGCGGGTAGGTCTGATGGCCCACATCCCAGACCAGCTGGTCATGCGGGGTCTGGTACAGGTAGTGAAGGGCGACGGTGAGTTCGATCACGCCCAGGCCGGCGGCGAAATGTCCGCCGCTCTTGCCCACCGATTCGATGAGGTAGGCGCGCAGTTCGTCGGCGACCGCCCTCAGCTCGGATTCGTCGAACGTGCGCAGGTCATCCGGCGTCTGGATGTGCGCGAGGCGGGGATAGCGGGCAGAGTCGATCATCATGTTCGCACGTGTTCTGAACGACCATTTTCGCCCTCAAACGGGGGTGGGGCAAGCAAACGCCGCCGTCCGTGACAGGACGGTGAGGGTTGCCGGCCGGCAGGTTCAGGTGCTGAGCTTGGAACGCTTGGGCAGCTGCGCTTTCAGGAACGCCATCTGGTCGGCCAGGATGTTGCGGTTGGACAGGATCAGGTGCTCGATCCAGCTGGGCCGGTAGGGCACCGCCAGCAGCGGCATGCCGGCCTGCTGGGGGGTACGGTCACTCTTGCGCGAGTTGCAGTGGAAGCATGCGGTGACTACGTTTTCCCAGCAGTCCAGCCCGCCCTTGGACAGCGGCATGACGTGGTCGCGGGTCAGCGAGGGACGGTTGAACTGCTGGCCGCAATACAGGCACAGGTGCGAATCGCGGGCGAACAGGGCCGGGTTGGTCAGGTTCGGGGTAGGGTCGATGGCACGGGATCGCGCGTGGCCGCGCGCGGCGATGATCGGATGCAGGTCCAGGCCGCTCTGCAGGCCGCTGAACCGGTTGGTTCCGCCGTGGATGTGCAGGCAGGGGTCGCCAAGGGTCCAGGCGACGGCCTCGCGGGCGTAGAGGCAGGCGGCATCCTGCCAGGTGATCCAGTCCAGTACGCGTCCGTGGGCGTCGAGCGAGAGCAGCCGGACCGAACCGGGGCGGTGCAACGTCGTGACGTTGGGCGATGCTTCGACGCCCGGAGCAGAAAGCGGGGCTCCGGCTTCGATCAGACCCAAGCGTGTAGTGTCTGTCTCCATCGGGAGAACAGCTTATACCTGAATGTTGACGATTTGTGTATCGCCCGTCGGCGATACGCAAATCGCAAGATTCAGGTCCGCGCATTCCTCCTGTCCCCCGCGCCGTTGGCGCGCCTCCCTTAACAAAGGGGGGCTTTTCTCCAGAGGGATGATCGAGGGCGGTCAGGCCGGGGTCGGATCCCTTTCCGAGGGAAAGGGCTCTGACCCCTCATCCACGCATGGCGTGGATCTACCGGCGGGATGGGCTCAGGCGCCGAAGCGCTCGTCGTCCATCGCCATCAGCGGCGCGGCACCGGCCTGGATCGCGGCAGCATGGCTGAGCGTACGCGGCAGCACACGGGCGAAGTAGAAGCGCGCGGTTTCGCGCTTGCCCTGCGCGAATGCCGCGCCGTGCGCACTGGCGTCGGCGGCGGCGACACTGCGTGCCCACCAGTACGCCAGCACCACGTAGCCGGAATAGAACAGGTAGTCGTAGCTGGCCGCACCCAGCTCGTCCGGGTTGCCGGCGGCGCGCTGCAGCACGTCCATGGTCAGCTTGCCCCATTCGGCGGCCTTGGCGCGCAGCGGGCCGATGAACTCGGCCAGCGCTTCGTTGCCCTCGTGTTCCCTGGCGAAGGCCTCGATCTCGGCCAGCATCAGCTTGAGGCCGGCCCCCTGGCTGGAGGCGGTCTTGCGGCCGATCAGGTCCAGCGCCTGGATGCCGGTGGTGCCTTCATACAGCGTGGTGATGCGTGCATCGCGCGCCAGCTGCTCCATGCCGTGTTCGCGGATGTAGCCGTGGCCACCGAAGCACTGCAGGGCGTTGTAGGTGTTCTCGATGCCCCATTCGGTCTGGCACGCCTTGGAGATCGGGGTCAGGAAGCTCACCAGGGTGTCGGCGCGCTCGCGCTCGGCAGCGTCGTCGGCGCGGTGGGCGATGTCGATCAGGGTGGCCGCGTGCAGGGCCAGCAGGCGGCTGCCCTCGACCAGTGACTTCACCGTCAGCAGCATGCGGCGCACGTCCGGGTGGACCAGGATCGGGTCGGCCGGCCTGTCCGGGAACTTCGCGCCGCTCAGGGCGCGCGACTGCAGGCGCTCACGGCTGTACTTGAGCGCGTTCTGATAAGCGCGTTCGGACAGGCCGATGCCCTGCAGGCCGACGCCCAGGCGCGCAGTGTTCATCATGGTGAACATTGCCTGCAGGCCCTTGTGCGGCTGGCCGACCAGATAGCCCTGCGCGCCGTCGAAGTTCATCACGCAGGTGACCGAGCCCTTGATGCCCATCTTGTGCTCGATGGAGCCGCAGCGCAGCGCGTTGCGCTCGCCGACGTTGCCCTCGCGGTCGACCTTGAACTTCGGGGTGACGAACAGCGAGATTCCCTTTGCACCCGGAGGCGCGTCGGGCAGCTTGGCCAGCACCAGGTGCACGATGTTGCCGGTCAGGTCGTGCTCGCCGGCAGTGATGAAGATCTTGGTGCCGGTGATCGCGTAGCTGCCATCGGCGTTCGGCTCGGCCTTGGTCTTGAGCAGGCCCAGGTCGGTACCGCAGTGCGGTTCGGTCAGGCACATGGTGCCGGTCCAGCGGCCTTCGATCAGGGGCTTCAGGAAGGCGTCGTGCTGCCACGCTTCGCCGTGCTGCTTGAGCGCTTCAATGGCGCCGTGCGAGAGCAGCGGAAAATTGCCCCACGCCAGATTGGCAGCATTGATCATTTCATTCAGCGGCACGCCCAGGGTGTGCGGCAGGCCCTGGCCGCCCAGCTCGGGTGCGGCGGTCAGGCCGGTCCAGCCGCCGTCGACGAACTGGTCATAGGCCTGCTTGAAGCCAGGCGGGGTAGTGACTTCGCCAGTGGCCTGGTCGAGCACGCAGCCGATTTCATCGCCCACGCTGTTGAGCGGGGCCAGCACGCTCGCGCTGAAACGGCCGGCTTCCTCCAGCACGGCATCGACCACGTCGGCGGTGGCGTCGGTGAAGCCCAGGCGGGCGAACAGCGGTTCGACCTTGAGCACGTCGTGCAGGGCGAAACGGAGGTCGGAAAGCGGGGCGGTGTAGCTGCTCATCGGATACGTCTCGATCAGGGACAGGGAGAGCGGCGCGGTGCGCCGCGATGGAAAGTGGTGTTCAGCGCAGCACGCCCGGCAGGCCCGGCGCCTGGTTCAACGTGCTGCGGCTGCTGACGTCGAAGCTGCGCTGCTTCTTTTCCTGCGGCGTGGCTGTCACCGAACCTTTGAGGCCATAGGCCAGGGTGCGGTTGCCGGCCAGCGCATCGGCCACCACCAGGCGTGCGGCCGAGCTGGGCACCAGGTCGACCGTGATGACGTCGGCGGAGGTGCCGCCGATGGAGATGCCGGGACGGGCCTGCAGGATGCCGGCTTCGCTGTCGCCGACGCTCAGCGCCAGGGACACATCGTCGAAGGTCATCGGCATCGAGCTGTAGTTCTGCAGGCGCAGCGCCACGGTCCAGTTGCCGTCGGCGCGGACGGTCAGCTGCTGCAGGCTGGCGGCCGGTTCCGAGACGCGCTTGACGATGCCGTCGCTGCAGGCGGCGAGGGCGAGGGTGCACAGGACGATCAAGACGGTACGGAAACGGTGCAACATGGGCGCAAGTCCTCTGAAGGGGGTGCGTTGGCGTAAGCATACTACGGCGTATGGTTCAGTGGATCGCCTGTGGCGACCCGCCGCAGAGGGTAGCGCGTGAAGATGGCGGCCGGGCACGCACAGCGCCGGAGCGGGCGCGTTGCGCGCAGCCGGAGGGCGGCTCAGTCGGCCGGTGCGTCGCGTATCGGCGCCATCAGGCGCAGCGGCGCCAGGTCGTAGCCCATCGCCTCGGCCTTGGCCTTCAGCTGTTCGAACCGTGCGCGGTCCATCTCCGGCAGGCGCGACAGGATCCACAGATACTTGCGGTCAGGGCCGCCGACCATCGCCCACTGGTAGTCCGGATCCAGCGCCAGCACCCAGTAGTCGGCCCAGACCAGCGGCACCCAGCTCAGCCAGTCGGGGACGAAGCGCACCTGCAACTGGCCGGGATGTCCGGCCACGGGCCGGGCCACGCCTTCAGCCACCACGCGTTCGCCGTCGCCATTGCGGCAGGCATTGGTGACGCTGATGCGGCCATCGCGGCGCAATGCATAGTGTGCGGTGATGTCGCCGACGCAGCGCTTCTGGAACGACACGGGCAGGTGGGCGATCTCGTGCCACTGGCCGGCATAGCGGTCGATGTCCAGCGCATCGACGGCACGCACGGGTTCGCTGGCGGTCGCGGACAGCGAAGCCAGCAGCAGGCAGGCGAACAGGGCAGGGCGCAGATGCATCGGCAGACTCCGGCAGGACACTGGAGCGTAGGGGGCGTGCTGCGTGCCGGTGTGAATGTTTCGTCAACCGCCTGCATGGCGCGCCGGAAACAAAAAAAGACCCGCATTTCTGCAGGTCTTCAAGCATGGTGGCCGAGGACGGAATCGAACCGCCGACACGGGGATTTTCAATCCCCTGCTCTACCAACTGAGCTAC
>NZ_JASGBV010000055.1:0-11735 GCF_030053245.1 Stenotrophomonas sp. RS-48 | reverse complement strand
GCCTGACACGCGGAGGGAGAGGGGGCTGCGTGCGAAGTAAAGGAGGAGGTGACGGCCGCAGGCCGGCGCCAGGGGACATTCGCATGCAGCTCCCTCTCCCTCCAGCGCTCGACAATGCCGCTTTTACCCCGGCAGGACAAAGCAGCACAAAAAAACGCGGCCCCCGATGTTCCGGAGGCAGCGCCAGGAGAGAGTGCGATGGAAGGGGCAGGAATCAGAACACGAAGCTGACGCCGGCCACCGGGCCCTTGAATTCCTGCTTCAGACCGATGGTGCCGTCGCTGCCCTTCTTGTCCGCATCCAGCTTGAACCAGTCGTAGCCGGCGAACAGGCCGAAGTTCTTGGTCAGGCGGTAATCGACGATGGCATTGGCGCGGCTCAGGTCACCCTTGTAGTCGTCGAAGCTGCCCCAGCGGGTGTTGAGGTACTGACCCTGCAGGGTGATCATCCACTTCTCGGACGGGGTGAAGCTCAGGCGTGCACCGACCACCGGTGCCACACCGTCGGTCTTCTCGTCCAGGAACTGGCCTTCATACACGGTGCCCAGGTCCGCATAGCCCTTGGTGCTGACCTTGGCGTACTCCGCACCCAGCTGCAGGCCCAGATCGAAGGTGTCGGTGTCGACAACGGAGTAGTCGTAGACCAGGCTGGCCACCTGGTACTTCAGCTCGGCCTTGACGAAGCTGTCAGCCGGCACGTTGACGCCGCCGAAGGAGATGTCCTGGCCCAGCGTCTCGCGGCGGTCCTTGTCGTACTTGAAGTAGTTGAACAGGAAGCGCTGGCGGTCGCTGAGGCGGAACATGCCGTCTACCCGCGGTTCCCATTCCTTGCCGCCGAGCTTGAAATCTTCCGAGAAACCGACGTCCTGGCCGGCGACAGTGGTGTTGCCGCGCAGCGTGTTGTCCGAATCGATGTTCATCGCACCCAGGCGCAGGGCGAAACGGTCATCGCCTTCGGCGGCATGGGCGGCGCTGGCGAACGATGCGCCGGCGGCAAGCAGGGAGAGGGCGAGCAGGGTGGGGACGGAGCGCATCGAAGAGTCCTTGCAGTGGTTCATCAGAATGAAGCCCACTGTGCAGGACGCGCTCGTCCACCATGCGTGAACGTATGGTCGATGGCGTGTGCACGGTTCAGCGCTGTCACGACCATGAAAAAGGATGGCCCCGGAGCCGGGCTTCGGGGCCATCGTGGACCTGCGGGGCGAAGCGTCGACGAGGTTGCTGCAGGCAGGTCGGAAGGTCGGACCGGCAAGGTCGCGGAAAGTTCCCAAGCGTGCGACCAAAGTTCAATACGCTGCACCGCAGCATCATGTGGACGTCATTGTCCCTTGGGCGGCACGCAAAAATGTAACCGTTACCGCAACTTGCGCCCTTCCGGGATGAACAGGCAGCGGTTGTCTCGCAAATTGTCCCATTGCTATAATTTGGCGGCTCGATGAGGCCCCCCTGCTGTAGCCGCCTCAGCCCTCCACTTGCAACCACGCGGGACGTCCTGTGCTGAACTCCGTTGAAGCGGGTCGGCGACTGATGCTGCGCGCCGCGGTCTACCCGCTGGCCGCAGTGGCTGTCCTGGCCCTGGCCTTCCTGCTGGTAGGGCCGAAGTACGCGCTCGGTGCCCTGGCATCCGGCGTGGCGATCTCGGCCGGTGGCTGGGTCGCGGCACGGATGGCGCTGGGCGGGGGTGCCCTGGCTGCGGGGTCGGCAATGGCACGGCTGATCATTGCGATCGTGGCGAAGTGGGTAGTCGTTTTCGGCGTCCTGCTGGTGGGGTTCCTGGTCTTCAAGCTGCCTGCATTGGCGCTGTTGGCCGGTATCGCCGTCGGCTTGATGTTCCAGGTCCTGGCGATGGCCAGGCGTTGACAGAATTCAATTAACTAAGGTTCCGGACACATGGCGGGCGAGGCTCTAACCCCTACCAGCTACATCCAGCATCACCTGCAGAACCTGACCGCACCGGTCGGCAACGGCGACGGGATGTTCTGGCATATCCACGTCGATACCTTCCTCACCGCGGTCCTGATGGGCCTGGTGATCGTGGTCGCCTTCTGGCTGGGCACCCGCAAGGCCACGGCTGGCGTGCCGGGCAAGTGGCAGGCCTTCGTGGAGATCTGCCTGGAGTTCGTCGACCGCCAGGCCAAGGACACCTACCACGGCAAGAGCAAGCTGGTCACGCCGATCGCCATCACGATCTTCTTCTGGATCCTGATGATGAACCTCATCAAGATGATCCCGGCCGACTTCATCGCCAAGCCGCTGGAGCTGGCGGGCATCCATTACTGGAAGCCGGTGCCGACCGCCGACGTCAATGCCACCCTGGGCATGGCCATCAGCGTGTTCTTCCTGATGCTGTTCTTCGCGCTGAAGTCCAAGGGACTGGGCGGCTTCATCAAGGAGTTCCTGACGGCTCCGTTCGGCAAGTGGATGATGCCGTTCAACCTGATCCTCAACATCGTCGAGTGGCTGAGCAAGCCGATCTCCCTGGCGATGCGACTGTTCGGCAACATGTTCGGCGGCGAAATCGTGTTCCTGCTGATCTGGGTGCTGGGTGGTGCCGGTTTCTTCGGCGCCATTGCCGGTGGTGCGTTCGGCCTCGGCTGGATGCTGTTCCACCTGCTGGTGATCCCGCTGCAGGCCTTTATCTTCATGATGCTGTCGATCGTGTACCTGAGCCTGTCGGAAGACGCTCACTGAGTTTCAAGCTTCAACGCGTTTCAACCTTCATCCGTTTCATCACCCTTAGCAACTTAAGTTCCTGGAGATAACCATGTACTTCGCCGTCCTGACCAACTTCGCGCAGATTCAGAGCTCCACCGCCCTCGCCGTCGGCATCATGATCGGCCTGGCCGCGCTGGGCGCCGGTCTGGGTCTGGCCATCATGGCTGGTAAGTTCCTGGAGTCGGCCGCCCGCCAGCCGGAACTGATCCCGGTCCTGCAGGTCCGCATGTTCATCACCGCCGGCCTGATCGACGCCGCGTTCATCATCTCGGTCGCCGTCGGCCTGCTGCTGGCCTTCGCCAACCCGCTGTCGGCCGCCTTCGCCGGTGCCGTCACCAAGGCTCTGGCCGGCTGATACAGCGGTTTGAGACGACCGGGTGCTGATGCACCCGGTTTCGGATGAAGGCCGGATGCGCCGCCCCGGCGGCGCGTCCACCCCGAAACCAGCGATCGAGCTAACCATGAATATCAATTTCACCCTTCTTGCGCAGGCGCTCGCCTTCGCTGGTCTGATCTGGATCATCGCGACCAAGATCTGGCCGCCGCTGATGAACGCGATCGAAGAGCGCCAGCAGAAGATTGCTGAAGGCCTCGCTGCTGCCGACCGCAGCCAGAAAGATCTGGCCCAGGCGCAGGAGAAGGTCAACGAAGCGCTGAAGGAAGCCCGCACCAAGGCCAACGAGATCATCGACCAGGCCCACGCGCGCGCCAACCAGATCGTCGACGCAGCCCGTACCGAAGCGATCACCGAAGCCACCCGTCAGAAGGAACTGGCCCAGGCTGAGATCGACGCCGCCGCCAACCGTGCCCGTGAAGATCTGCGCAAGCAGGTGTCCGCGCTGGCCGTGACCGGTGCCGAAAAGCTGCTCAAGCGCGAAATCGACGCCAACGCCCACAAGGCGCTGCTCGACGAGCTGGCCTCGGAGATCTAAGGATGAGCCAGGCCCTCACGCTTGCCCGCCCGTACGCCCGCGCCGCGTTCGCGACCGCGCGCGACGAAGGTGCGTTCGCGCCGTGGTCGGACGCCCTGGCGTTCTCCGCCCACGTCGCCGCCGACCCGCGCGTGGCGGCCCTGCTCGCCAACCCGGAGCTCGGTCGTGACGACGCTGTCGCCCTGCTGGCGCCGGCGACCCACGGCGAAAGCTTCTCGCGCTTCCTGGCCATCCTGGCCGAATCGCATCGTCTGTCGCTGCTGCCGGAGATCTCCGGCATGTTCGACGCCCTGCGCGCCGAAGCCGAGCACGTGGTCAAGGCCACCGTGACCTCGGCCGCCGAACTGTCGGCCGGCGAGCTGGACGCGATCAAGGTCGCGCTGCGCAAGCGCTTCAACCGCGAGGTCGATGTGACCACTGCGGTCGATGCCTCGCTGATCGGCGGCGCCGTGATCGACGCCGGCGACGTGGTCATCGATGGTTCGCTGAAGGGCAAGCTGGCCCGCCTGCAGACCGCGCTCGCTAACTGAATTCATTTAACGTCCGGCCCCGCTGCCGGCACTAGGACTTGACGATGGCAACCACGCTCAACCCCTCCGAAATCAGCGAACTGATCAAGAACCGCATCGAGAAGGTCAAGCTGGCCGCGGAATCGCGCAACGAAGGCACCGTGACCAGCGTGTCCGACGGCATCGTGCGCATCTTCGGTCTGGCCGACGTGATGCAGGGCGAAATGATCGAACTGCCGAACAACACCTTCGCCCTGGCCCTGAACCTGGAGCGCGACTCGGTCGGCGCCGTGGTCCTGGGTGACTACGAGCACCTGCGCGAAGGCGACGTCGCCAAGACCACCGGCCGCATCCTGGAAGTGCCGGTCGGTCCGGAACTGCTGGGCCGCGTCGTCAACGCGCTCGGCGAGCCGATCGACGGCAAGGGCCCGCTGGGCACCGACGTGACCGCTCCGGTGGAGCGTGTTGCTCCGGGCGTGATCTGGCGCAAGTCGGTCGACCAGCCGGTGCAGACCGGTTACAAGTCGGTCGACTCGATGATCCCGATCGGCCGTGGCCAGCGCGAGCTGATCATCGGTGACCGCCAGACCGGCAAGACCGCCATGGCGATCGACGCGGTGATCAACCAGAAGGGCACCGGCATCAAGTGCGTGTACGTTGCGATCGGCCAGAAGGCATCGACCATCGCCAACATCGTGCGCAAGCTGGAAGAGAACGGCGCCCTGGCCCACACCATCGTCGTGGCGGCCACCGCGTCCGAATCGGCTGCGATGCAGTACATCAGCGCCTACTCGGGCTGCACCATGGGCGAGTACTTCATGGACCGCGGCGAAGACGCGCTGATCGTGTACGACGATCTGTCCAAGCAGGCCGTTGCCTACCGCCAGATCTCGCTGCTGCTGAAGCGCCCGCCGGGCCGTGAAGCCTACCCGGGCGACGTGTTCTACCTGCACTCGCGCCTGCTGGAACGCGCTGCCCGCGTGTCCGAGGAGTACGTCGAGAAGTTCACCGAAGGCAAGGTCACCGGCAAGACCGGTTCGCTGACCGCGCTGCCGATCATCGAAACCCAGGCCGGCGACGTGTCCGCCTTCGTTCCGACCAACGTGATCTCGATCACCGACGGCCAGATCTTCCTGGAAACCGACCTGTTCAACGCCGGCATCCGCCCGGCCGTGAACGCCGGTATCTCGGTGTCGCGCGTCGGTGGTTCGGCGCAGACCAAGATCATCAAGAAGCTGTCGGGCGGCATCCGCATCTCGCTGGCCCAGTACCGTGAGCTGGCTGCGTTCGCGCAGTTCGCTTCGGATCTGGACGAAGCCACCCGCAAGCAGCTGGAACGTGGCCAGCGCGTCACCGAGCTGATGAAGCAGAAGCAGTACGCGCCGATGTCGATCGCCAACCAGGCGCTGTCGATCTACGCCGTCAACGAGGGTTACCTCGACGACGTGCCGGTCAACAAGCTGCTGGCGTTCGAAGAGGGCCTGCACGCCCACTTCGCCAACACCCAGGGCGAGCTGATCAACAAGGTCAACGCCACCGGCGGCTGGGACAACGATATCGAAGGTGCCTTCAAGAAGGGCATCGCCGACTTCAAGACCACCGGCAGCTGGTAACAGCGCATGGGGAACGGGGCCTGGCCCCGTTCCACCGTTGAACAACGCGGGGCATCAGCCCCGCGCCACGGGAAACAAGAGATGGCAAGCGGACGCGAAATCAAAACCAAGATCAAGAGCGTGCAGAACACCCGCAAGGTGACGCGCGCCCTGGAGATGGTCTCGGCCTCCAAGATCCGCAAGGCGCAGGATCGGATGAAGACCTCGCGTCCGTACGCGCAGGCGATGAAGCAGGTGATCGGCCACCTGGCGCAGGCCAGCACCGATTACCAGCATCCGTTCCTGGTCGAGCGCGAGCAGGTCAAGCGGGTCGGTTTCATCGTGATCTCCTCCGATCGCGGCCTGGCCGGCGGCCTGAACAACAACCTGTTCCGCAAGATGCTGGGCGAAGCCAAGGCATGGCAGGACAAGGGTGCGGAAGTGGATCTGGTGACCATCGGCCAGAAGGCATCGACCTTCTTCCGCCGCGTCAAGGTCAACATGGTCGGCAGCGTGACCCACATCGGCGACGTGCCGAAGCTGGAATCGCTGATCGGTGTGATCAAGGTCATGCTCGACGCCTTCACTGAAGGCAAGGTCGACCGCGTGTACCTGGTCTACAACCGCTTCGTGAACACCATGACGCAGAAGGCCAGCTTCGATCAGCTGCTGCCGCTGCCGGCGGCCGAGAAGCAGGTCGCGCACCACGACTGGGATTACCTGTACGAACCCGATGCCGCGACCGTGCTCGAGCACGTGATGACGCGTTACATCGAGTCGCTGGTGTACCAGGCATTGCTGGAAAACGTCGCCTCCGAACATGCCGCACGCATGGTCGCGATGAAGGCGGCGAGCGACAACGCCAACAAGCTGATCGGTACGCTGCAGCTCGTCTACAACAAGGCGCGCCAGGCAGCGATCACCCAGGAAATCTCCGAAATCGTCGGCGGCGCGGCAGCAGTCTGACCGCGTTCGTTCAAAGCACACATTTAGAGGATGCAGCAATGAGTCAGGGCAAGATCGTTCAGATCATCGGCGCGGTCGTCGACGTCGAATTCCCGCGTGAGTCGGTGCCGAAGGTGTACGACGCACTGAAGGTCGACAACACCGAAATCACCCTTGAAGTCCAGCAGCAGCTGGGCGACGGCGTGGTGCGTACCATCGCCCTCGGTTCCACCGATGGCCTGAAGCGCAACCTGGTCGCCACCAACACCGGTCGTGGCATCTCGGTGCCGGTCGGCGCCGGCACCCTGGGCCGCATCATGGACGTGCTGGGCCGTCCGATCGACGAAGCCGGCCCGGTCGCTGCCAGCGACAACTGGGAAATCCACCGCGCTGCGCCGTCGTACGAAGACCAGTCCCCGGCCACCGAGCTGCTGGAAACCGGCATCAAGGTCATCGACCTGATGTGCCCGTTCGCCAAGGGCGGCAAGGTCGGCCTGTTCGGCGGCGCCGGCGTCGGCAAGACCGTCAACATGATGGAACTGATCAACAACATCGCCAAGGCGCACAGCGGTCTGTCCGTGTTCGCCGGCGTGGGTGAGCGTACCCGTGAGGGCAACGACTTCTACCACGAAATGAAGGACTCCAACGTCCTCGACAAGGTGGCGATGGTGTACGGCCAGATGAACGAGCCGCCGGGCAACCGCCTGCGCGTCGCGCTGACCGGCCTGACCATGGCCGAGTACTTCCGCGACGAGAAGGACGAGAACGGCAAGGGCAAGGACGTGCTGCTGTTCGTCGACAACATCTACCGCTACACCCTGGCCGGTACCGAAGTGTCGGCACTGCTGGGTCGTATGCCGTCCGCCGTGGGTTACCAGCCGACCCTGGCCGAGGAAATGGGCGTCCTGCAGGAGCGCATCACCTCGACCAAGAACGGTTCGATCACCTCGATCCAGGCCGTCTACGTTCCCGCGGACGACCTGACCGACCCGTCGCCGGCGACCACCTTCGCCCACCTGGACTCGACCGTGACCCTGTCGCGTTCGATCGCCTCGCTGGGTATCTACCCGGCCGTCGATCCGCTGGACTCCACCAGCCGCCAGATGGACCCGCTGGTCATCGGCCACGAGCACTACGACACCGCCCAGCGCGTCCAGCAGACCCTGCAGAAGTACAAGGAACTGAAGGACATCATCGCCATCCTGGGCATGGACGAACTGTCCGAAGAAGACAAGCAGGCCGTGTCGCGCGCCCGCAAGATCGAGCGCTTCTTCAGCCAGCCGTTCCATGTGGCCGAAGTGTTCACCGGTTCGCCGGGCAAGTACGTGCCGCTGAAGGACACCATCCGTGGCTTCAAGGCCATCGTCGATGGCGAGTACGACCACCTGCCGGAGCAGGCGTTCTACATGGTCGGCGGCATCGAAGAAGCGGTCGAGAAGGCCAAGAAGATGGCCGAGAAGGCCTGATCCGGGAGGGGCGGGAGCGATCCTGCCCGACCTGACGCCGGCGCCGGGCAGCCGCCCGGGCCGGTGGACCTCCACGGTGGCATCGCGCCACCGCGAACAGCGAAGAGATTTGCATGAGCACGATCCGTTGCGACATCGTCAGCGCCGAGCAGGAAATCTTCCGTGGCGAAGCGACCCTGGTCGTGGCCACCGGTGAGCTGGGCGAACTGGGCATCGCGCCCAAGCACGCACCGCTGATCACCCGCCTGAAGCCGGGCAAGGTGGTGGTGACCACGCCGAACGGCGAGCAGCTGGATTTCGCCATTTCCGGCGGCATCCTGGAGGTTCAGCCGCAGGTGGTGACCGTGCTGGCCGACACCGCGATCCGCGCGCAGGACATCGACGAAGCCTCGGTCCGCAAGGCCAAGGAAGAAGCCGAGCGCATCCTGGCCAACCGTGGTGAAGCCATGGAAGTGGCCGAAGCCCAGCAGAAGCTGGCCGAGGCCGTGGTCCAGTTGCAGGCGCTGGAGCGCCTGCGCAAGAACCTCAAGCACTGAGGCTCGCCACACCCACAAAAACGCCGGCCTCGTGCCGGCGTTTTTGTTTGTGCGCCATCACCGCCGGTCAGCGGTAGACCACGTGGCGCATCAGCAGGAACGACACCGCCGCCAGTCCGCCCTCGACCAGCGGCTTGGTCAGCCACGCGTAGCGCAGGCCCAGAGCCTGGTCGACCAGGCTGACCAGCAGCGTGCTGGCCGCCGTCAGCAGCAGCCACAGCGCGCAGAAGCGCGCAAAGCGCTTCCAGCCCAGCTTGTGCGTGCCCGGCTCGGCGAACGTGTAGCGACCGTTGAGCCAGAAGCCCAGCAGCATCCCCGCCAGCCGGCCCGTGACGTTGGCCGGTGCAACCGGCAACCCCAGTGCGGTGGCCGCCACGAAGACCGCCCAGTCGACCAGCAGCTGCACGAGCCCGATGACGAGGTAGGTGCTTCCCTGGCGGATGAGGCTCATCGGCATGCTGAAGAAGGAGGGGCATCCATGTTAACGGGCCACGCTCTAGAATCGGTGTCATCGAACCACGGATTCCCCCCATGACCCAACCCCTGCACGTGATCATCCTGGCCGCAGGTGCCGGCAAGCGCATGAAGTCGGTGCTGCCGAAGGTGCTGCAGCCGATCGCCGGGCAGCCGATGCTCGCGCATGTCATCGCTGCCGCCCGCGAGCTCGACCCCGCTGCGATCCACGTGGTGTATGGCCATGGTGGCGAGGCAGTGCGGCGCCACTTCGCCGACCAGACCGACCTGCAATGGGCCGAGCAGGCACAGCAGCTGGGGACCGGCCACGCGGTCGCGCAGGCGATGCCGCAGGTGCCCGACGCCGCGCAGGTGCTGGTGCTGTACGGCGATGTGCCGTTGATCCGCGCGCAGACGCTGCGCGACCTGCTGGCGCAGCCGGGCCGGCTGGCCGTGCTTGTGGCCGATGTCGATGACCCGACCGGTTATGGCCGCGTGCTGCGCGACGCCGAGGGCCGGGTCGGCGCCATCGTCGAACAGAAGGACGCCAGCGATGACCAGCTGCGCGTGCGCACGATCAATACCGGCATCATCACCGCCGAATCGACCGCGCTGCGCCGGTGGCTCTCGCAGCTGTCCAACAGCAACGCGCAGGGCGAGTACTACCTGACCGACGTATTTGCCTTTGCAGCCCGTGAGTTCACCCCGGCCGAGATGGCACTGGTGGCCGATGTGCAGGAAGCAGAAGGGGCGAACGATCCCTGGCAGCTGGCGCAGCTCGAGCGCGCGTGGCAGCGCCGCGCAGTACGTGCGCTGTGCGCGCAGGGCGCGCGCGTGCTGGACCCGTCACGGCTGGATATCCGCGGCAGCGTGACGGTCGGCAGCGATGTGCTCATCGATGTCGATGTCATTCTTGAGGGCAAGGTGGTGCTGGGAGATGGCGTGACCATCGGCCCGTTCAATCGACTCAAGGACGTGACGCTCGGGCCGGGCACCGAAGTGCGCGCGCACTGCGACCTGGAAGGGGTGGTCACCGAAGGTGCCGCATCGGTCGGTCCGTTCGCCCGGTTGCGCCCGGGCACCGTGCTCGCCGATGGCGTCCACGTAGGCAACTTCGTGGAGACCAAGAAAGTGACCCTCGGCGTGGGCAGCAAGGCCAACCACCTGACCTATCTGGGCGATGCGGTGATCGGCAGCAAGGTGAACATCGGCGCCGGCACCATCACCTGCAACTACGACGGCGTGAACAAGTCGACCACGACCATCGGCGACAATGCCTTCATCGGTTCCAACAGCTCGCTGGTGGCGCCGGTTCTGATCGGCGAGGGCGCCACCATCGCCGCCGGTTCGGTCATCACCCGCACCGCGCCGGACGGCAAGCTGACGCTGGCACGCGCACGGCAGGAAACCATCGATGGCTGGAAGCGGCCGGTCAAGAAATCCTGAGCCACGGATTCCGCATGCCGACGAGCTCGGCGTGCTGCCGGCGATCGAACAGCGTGCCGGCGAACTGCTGAAGGGCCACGAAGCCTATCCGGTGTTCGCCGGCCACGGCCTGGATCTGCAGGCGCTGCGGGACGGCCTCCGGCGTGGGCAGCTGTGGGTGGTGGATGACGCCGAGGGCGGCGGCATCGCCGGTTACCTGCTGGCAGGCGGGCTGTGCGGCGAATTCCATGTGCTGCAGATGGATGTGGACCCGGCGCATGCGCGTCGTGGCCATGGTCGTGCTTTGCTGCGGCACGCGTTGGCATTGGCCAGGACCCAGGGCTATCGCTCTGCGGTGCTGACCACGCTGGCAGACGTGCCGTGGAATGCGCCGTTCTATGCCGGCGAGGGATTCGTGGGGCTTGCGCAGGAGGAATGGGGTGACGGGCTGCAGGCCGTGATGGCGGAGGAAGCCGCATTGGGGTTTCCGATGCATCTACGGGTGGCGATGCGGCGTGTCCTGTCTTCGATGGATGGCTGAAGGTCGTTCCGGGGTGCCTTCGCCAATGATGTCGGGCAGCGCCGGGTCATGCCCGGCGGGCGGAGCGGCCGCTTCCGCTTCCCGGAGCGTCACCTCACCCCGCCGGCAGCAGGATCGAAACACACAACCCACCCTCACTGCGGTTCTGCAGCGACACCCGTCCACCGTGCGCCTCCACGATCTCCCGGGTCAGCGCCAGTCCCAGCCCGGTGCCGTTGCGCTTGGTCGAATAGAACGGCATCAACGCATTCTGCAGTACCTGCTCGTTCATGCCTTTGCCGCGATCAAGCACATCCAGACGCAGCCACTGGGGCAGGCGGGTCAACTGCACCTGCACGTCATCGTTGGGCGGATCGGCTTCCGCGCAGGCTTCGTGCGCGTTCTTCAGCAGGTTCAGCAGCGCCTGCCCGAACTGCGCGATATCGATGCGGCTGCTCATCTCCTCGTCCGGCTCCTGCTCCATGCCGAACGGAATCTGCTGGCGCAGGCTGGACAGGAACGTGGCCCAGTGCACGGTCTGCAGCTGGGGCTGTGGCAGCTTGGCGAAGCGTGCGTATCCGCGGATGAACCCCTCCAGGTGGCGGGCGCGATCTTCGATGGTGGTGAAGATCTCCGGCAGGCG
>NZ_JASGBV010000054.1:0-22093 GCF_030053245.1 Stenotrophomonas sp. RS-48 | reverse complement strand
GGAAGACTGTCGAAGGCGGGGTGGGTCCGGTTGCGGGGGCGTGAGCGCCATGGATGGCGCGACCGAGCCTACATGGACGTACTTGCGGCGTCCCCCGCAACCGGACCCGCCCCGCCATCCCGCAGATAGCTCGCTTCTGCCGTTGATGTTGACGTTGATTCGGCGGGTGCAGGGTGCAACCCTGCAAAACAAACACCACCCTACGCCGCCGTCGGTTGTGCAATCGTGCCCCGCACACTACGATCCTGCGGTTCGCGCGCGCAGGCGCGCCCTCCGATTCCTGCTGAGCGCCCTGCGCGCCGCATCTGCCAACCCGAGGTATCCATGGTCATCAAACCGCGCGTCCGCGGCTTCATCTGCGTCACCACCCATCCGACCGGCTGCGACGCCGCCGTCAAGCAGCAGATCGACTACATCCGCGCCCGCCCGCCGATCCAGAACGGTCCCAAGCGCGTGCTGGTGATCGGCGCCTCGACCGGCTACGGCCTGGCCGCCCGCATCACTGCCGCGTTCGGCAGCGGTGCGGCGACCCTGGGCGTGTTCTTCGAGCGTCCCGGCAGCGAGACCAAGCCGGGCACGGCGGGCTGGTACAACTCGGCGGCGTTCCACCGCTATGCCGATGAGGCGGGCCTGTATGCCAAGAGCATCAATGGTGATGCGTTCTCGGATGAAGTGAAGGCGCGCACCATCGAGATGATCAAGGCCGATCTCGGCCAGGTCGACCAGGTCGTCTACAGCCTGGCTGCGCCGCGCCGCAAGCACCCAAAGACCGGTGAAGTGATCAGTTCCACGCTGAAGCCGATCGGTGAGCCGATCACGCTGCGTGGCCTGGATACCGACAAGGAAGTGATCACCGAGACCACTTTGCAGCCGGCGACGCCGGAGGAAATCGCAGGGACCGTCGCAGTGATGGGCGGTGAAGACTGGCAGATGTGGATCGACGCGCTGGCCGATGCCGGCGTGCTGGCCAATGGCTGCACCACCACCGCCTTCACCTACGTTGGCGAGGAAATCACCCAGGCCATCTACTGGAATGGTTCGATCGGCGCTGCCAAGAAGGATCTCGACACCAAGGTGCTGGGCCTGCGCGAGAAGCTGGCGAAGATCGGCGGCGATGCCCGCGTGTCGGTGCTCAAGGCCGTGGTCACCCAGGCGAGCTCGGCCATTCCGACGATGCCGCTGTACCTGTCGCTGCTGTTCAAGGTGATGAAGGAAAAGGGCACCCACGAAGGCTGCATCGAGCAGCTGGACGTGCTCTACGACATCCTCTACGGCGGCAAGGCCGACGGCGTGGCGATCGACCGCCTGCGCCACGATCTGGTCGATGGCGATGGCCACACCGTCGCGCTGGTCGATGAAGAAGGCCGCCTGCGTGCCGACTACAAGGAAATGGCGGCAGACGTGCAGGGCAAGGTGGTTGCGCTGTGGTCGCAGGTGACCAACGAGAACCTGTACGAGATCAGCGACCTGGCCGGCTACAAGGCGGACTTCCTGCGCCTGTTCGGTTTCGGCGTTGAAGGCGTCGACTACGAGGCCGACGTCGATCCGGATGTGAAGATCAACAATCTGGTCGATATGACCTGATCGAAAAGGCCGGCGAAAGCCGGCCTTTTCACGTAGGGCGCGCCGCTATGCCCGGCGATGCGGGATCACCCGAAGTCGAAACTCATCGTCGGCAGCGCCGGACCGACGAAGTCGCCCTGCACGTAGTCCACGCCTGCACTGAACAGCAGCGTCATGGAGTTGGCATCGCTGACGAACTCGGCGATGGTGCGGATACCGGCCTCCTGCGCGCGCGCCGTGATCTGGCTGATGCGGTCGATGTTCTCGCGGGTCGCCGCCAGGTCGCTGGTGAATCCACGGTCCAGCTTGAGGAACTGCGGCTGGAAGTGGGCCAGCAGCTGGAACGAATCCAGGCCGGACCCGAACTGTTCCAGGCCGATGCGGCAGCCCAGCGGGGCCACGTCGGCCAGGAACTGCTGGGCGCTGCGCAGGTGGGTGAACACCTTCGCTTCCGGCGCATGCAGCCACAGGCGCTCGCCCGGAACCCCGTGCGCTTTCAGTTCACCACGCAGGGTGGCAATCATCTGCGGGTCGTCGAACGATTCGGGGGTGACCTTCACCAGCATCTGGGTGGCGCTGCCTTCGCGCGCGCGCTGCCCCAGCACCGTGATGGCCTTGGACACCACCCAGCGGTTGATCTCGGCCAGCAGCCCGTGTTCCTCGGCGATGCCAAGGAAAGCGGTGGGACTGAGCAGTTCACCGTTGTGCTCCAGTCGCAGATAGGCTTCATACAGCTCCAGTGGCTCGCCCTGCAGGTTCAGGACCGGCTGGTAATGCAGCTGGAAGCCGTCGCCGTCCAGGGCTTCGCGGATGCGGCCGACCCATCGCTGCACACGTTCTTCCTCGACCCGATCGACCGCGGCCGGATCGAAGATGCGACAGGTGTTGCCCAGCTCGGCGGCCGCCTGCGTGCACTCGCTGGCACGCGCCAGGACCTGGCCGATACTGGCGATCTTCTCGCCGACCTGGACACCGCCGATGCTCACGGTGACCGTGGCCGAACGCGCGCCGATGCTGAACACATGGGCGGCATATGCCTCACGGATGCGTTCGGCCAGTGCCACGGTCTGCGCATAGGGGCCGGCCTGCAGCACGGCGAAGCTGTGTTCGCCGAAGCGCGCCAGCTGCGCGTCCTCCCCCACGACATCGGCCAGCAGGGAGGCCAGCGCGCCGATGAGGGTATCGGCCGAGGCCAGCCCGATGTCCGGCATCAGCCGCGCATAGTGGTCGGGCTCGACCAGCAGCAGGCCGAACTGGCCCTCGCTGCGGCCAGCCTGGGCGACCGCACTTTCGACCTGCAGCATGAAGGTCGGCCGGTTCAGCAGGCCGGTCACCTGGTCGCGCTGGCGAAGATCCTCGACCTCTCGGGCCAGTTCCGGGTCGAACTCGATCCGGCGGCGGAACACGACCTGCAGGCAGGATTCGCCCTCATAGGTGGCTGCGGTGAATTCCATCGTTGCCGGAAACGCACTGCCATCCTGGTGGCGTGCATCGAGCTGGTACTGCGGTGGTGGCGCTTCGCCGCGGCTGAGGCTCTTCAGCAGCTGCTTGAAGTCATCAACATGCTGGGCGGCCACCATGTCCAGCAGCGAGATGCCCTCGATGTCGTCGAAATGCTCGTAGCCGAACATGTCCAGATAGGCATCGTTGGCGCGGATGTGCATGCCTTCGTGCACATAGGCGATGGGTTCGCGGGAGGAGGCAATCAGCGCGTCGCAACGGCGCTCGGTCTCGCGCATCTGTGCCTCGATGCGGCGCAGCCCGCGGCGCGCCTGCAGGTCGACCCACTGGTCGCGGACCACCGCCAGCAGATGCTCCGGCCGTTGACGGAGGGCAAGGGCGCGGATGCCATGGCTGCTGGCCTGGACCAGCTCATCCTCGTCGATGCGCTCGGCCAGCAGCACCAGCGGAATGTCCTTGCCGCTGGCCGCGATGTGCTGGGCCACCAGCGGCAGCGGGATGCCCTGCGAGGGCGAGGCCAGCACCAGATCGATGGCCTGGTTGGCCAGCACCTGCGACAGCTCGGCCGAATCCTGCGGGCGCCAGGGGCGCACGGCGATGCCGCTGTTGCGCAGCGTGCTGACGATGGCTTCCGCATTCTCGCCGCTGTCGTCGACGATCAGCAGGCGGATGGTGATGTCGTTCGCGTTCTGCATGCACTGCTCCCCAATCTGCGGATCTTGATACACGATGCACGGCGAGCCGTCCATGCGTGCAGGCATCCCGCACCCCGAACGGCGATGCGGTTCACACCACGCTGCCGGCGGCGTGGCCGCTGGCCCAGGCCCACTGGAAGTTGTAGCCGCCAAGCCAGCCGGTGACGTCCAGCACTTCGCCGACGAAATGCAGGCCCGGCACGCGCTTGGATTCCATCGTGGAGGACGAAACGTCGGCGGTGTCCACGCCGCCCAGCGTGACCTCGGCGGTGCGGTAGCCTTCGGTGCCACTGGCCACCAGCGGGAACGCACCCAGCAACTGCGCAGCCTGGCGCAGTTGGGGCTCATCCAGCTGCCGTACCGGGCGGTCCGGCAGCCAGTGTTCGCACAGGCGCTGGGCCAGGCGCTTGGGCAGGACCTCGGCCAGCACCGTGCGCAGTTCGGCGGCTGGCCGCTCCTGTTTCATCCGTCGCAGCCACTGGCCGGCATCCTGGCCGGGCAGCAGATCCAGTTCCAGTGCGTCGCCGGGTTGCCAGAAGGAAGAGATCTGCAGGATCGCCGGGCCGCTGACGCCACGATGGGTGAGCAGCATGGAATTCTGGAACTGCATGCCGTTGCAGCGCGCCTCGATCGGCAGGGCGACACCGCTCAGGTCGGCCAGGCGCTCCTGGTGCCTGCCGCTGAGGGTCAGCGGCACGAGTCCGGCGCGGGTCGGCAGCACGGCATGCCCGAACTGGCGTGCAATCTCGTAGCCGAAGCCGGTTGCGCCCAGGCTGGGGATGGACAGGCCACCGGTGGCGACCACCAGCGAGGCGCAGTGGAACATCCCCTGCGTGGTGTGCACACGGAAGCCATCCGCCCCGTGCTCGATGCGCTCGACGCTGCAGTGGGTACGGATGTGCGCACCCGCTGCCTGGCACTCGTCCACCAGCATCTTCACGATCTGCTTGGACGAAACGTCGCAGAACAGCTGCCCCAGCTCCTTCTCGTGATAGGCGATGGCATGGCGCTCGACCATCTCGATGAAGTGCCAAGGCGTATAGCGGGCCAGCGCCGATTTGCAGAAGTGCGGATTGGCCGACAGGAAGTTGGCCGGGGTGGTGCCGGTGTTGGTGAAGTTGCAGCGGCCACCGCCGGACATCAGGATCTTCTTGCCGATCTTGTTGGCGTGATCGATCACCTGCACCTGGCGGCCGCGCCGGCCGGCGGTGATCGCGGTCATCAGGCCGGCGGCACCGGCACCGATCACCACGACGTCGCAGCGCGTCGTACTCATGCCTTGGCGCGCTTGCGCCAGGTGGGGATGATGTCGAGCTGGATCTGGTCGTTGAGGATCTGCACCTCGCCGTCCTGGATCAGCACGCTGAAGCGCATGGCACGCTGGATCTGCTGGCCCCACTGCTCGACGAAGGTGCCATCGAGGTCGATCACCGACAGGTTGTCGAAGCGCGCCAGGCCCTTGCCCTGCTTGCCCCACCAGATGTCGGACGCATTGCCGCCGTAGTTGACCACCTGCACCTGGCGGCTGCGATTGCTGGCCTTGCGGATACGGGATTCATCGGGGTGGCCGAGGTCGATCCACTGCAGGATGTCGCCGGTGTAGTCGTGCTGCCACAGGTCCGGCTCGTCATCCGTACTCAGGCCCCGGCCGAATTCCAGGCGGTCGTCGGCGTTGAGGGCGAAGGTGAGCAGGCGCACCATCAGGCGCTCGTCGGTTTCCGACGGATGCTGGGCCAGGGTCAGGTTGTGGGTCGCGTAGTAGCCGCGATCCATGTCGCTGATCTGCAACTCGGCCTTGCGGATGGTGGCGGTGAGGGCCATGGGGGATCCGTCGACTAAAGAGGACAATGATAGAGGTTTGCTGCAGGGGTGTCCGTGGCCGGGGTGTCTGCCGCGCGTCAACGGTGGCACGCTTGCGGTTCCTGTTGCCGCCGGAGCGGACGCGATGACCCTGCCCAGCCGGCTGCAGCTGCCACCCGGCCATTGGCCGACCCTGCTCGACGGCCTGTGCGCACGCTTTCCGCGCATCGACCGCAGCCAGTGGCAGGACCGGTTCGCGCGCGGACGGGTACAGGATGCGCAGGGCAGGGCGCTGGCGGCGGACCAGCCGTGGCAGGTGGGGCTGGAAATCCTGTATTTCCGCGAGGTCAGCCACGAGCCGCGCATTCCGTTCAACGAGACGATCCTCTACCAGGACGAGCATCTGCTGGTGGTCGACAAGCCGCACTTCCTGCCGGTGACCCCGGCGGGTGCCCATGTCCGCGAAACCCTGCTGGCCCGGCTGGTGGCGCGGACCGGCAACGCGCAGCTGGCACCGCTGCACCGCCTGGACCGGCTCACCGCTGGGCTGGTCCTGTTCTCGCTGCGACCGGAGTCGCGCGATGCCTACCAGCGCCTGTTCCGCGAGCGCCGTATCGACAAGACCTACGAGGCGCTGGCCCCGGCACTGCCGGCGCTGGACTTCCCGTTCGAGCGCCACAGCCGCATCGGCCCGGCACAACCGTTCTTCCGCATGGGCGAAATGGAGGGCGAGCCGAATGCGAGTACCCGCATCGAGGTGATCGACGCGACAGGTCCGGTCTGGCGCTACCGCCTGCAGCCGAGAACCGGTCGCAAGCACCAGCTGCGCGTGCACATGGCGGCGCTGGGCGCGCCCATCATCGGAGACGACCTGTATCCGCAGCTGCGTCCGGCCGCGAGCGGGGCGCAGGCGCCGCTGCAACTGCTGGCGCGGGCGTTGTCCTTCGACGATCCCCTGAATGGGGAACGGCGGGTGTTCAGCAGCCAGCGTCAGCTGGGCCTGGAGCTGGGCCCAGTGGTGGCGTGAGCCGGGCCCCGCCTCATCGCGCCACGCGGATGCGGGCCAGCCAGCGGTCCAGCGCGCTGCCGAACGCCTGGCGGTCGCGCGCATGCAGGGGAGGCGGGCCCCCGGTCTGGACGCCGGCGCCGCGCAGCTCTTCCATGAAATTGCGTACCGACAGGCGCTGGGCGATGGTGTCGGCGGTGAACAGCTCCCCGCGCGGATGCAGGGCCAGCGCGCCTCGTTCGAGCACCAGCGCGGCCAATGGAATGTCCTGGGTGACAACCAGATCGCCGGCGGCGACCCGTTCGACGCTGGCGCTGTCAGCCACGTCCAGGCCCTGCGGCACCTGGAGGGAGCGGATCCAGCGCGAGGGCGGGGTGCGGATCCACTGGTTGGCGACCAGGGTCAACTCCAGGCCGACCCGCTCGGCGGCCCGGAACAGGATGTCGCGGATGACAACGGGGCAGGCGTCTGCGTCCACCCAGATGCGGGGACGGGGCAGTTCAGCCGGGGTTTCAGCTTCAGTCATTTACCCAGTGTAGGGTAGGAAAAACCTGAATGGGTCCCCGGATCCGGGCCCGACCGACTGCCAGCCCTTGCCACGCCTAGCGGGGGCGGGGTGGCGATGAATGCCGGGGCTATCGCTTTTTGGGGAAAACACGCGTATCGTGCGACCCACTGTGTTTGCTAGGGTCACCGTGAATCGTGGCCTGGTGCAGTTGATCTCACGATCCACTCATCGATCCGCTTTACCAACGCCTGCAACTCAGTCTCGGCCCCGATACCCGGTGGCTGCGATTTTTTTCAACATGTGTTTCAGGAGTTAGTAAATATGTCTGAACGTCAGACCGGCACCGTCAAGTGGTTCAACGACGCCAAGGGCTTCGGCTTCATCACCCCGGAAAGCGGCCCGGACCTGTTCGTGCACTTCCGCGCCATCCAGGGCACCGGCTTCAAGACCCTGCAGGAAGGCCAGAAGGTCACCTTCATCGCCGTCCAGGGCCAGAAGGGTATGCAGGCTGACCAGGTGCAGGCGGTCTAATCCGTCTGCTGCCCTCGGGTAGCCAGAACGCCGGAAGCGCAAGCTTCCGGCGTTTTTTTTTGCGTCGGCGGGAGCAGGCGCGGATCGAATCCACAGGCGCATGCGTGCAGGCGCGTTACGATGCTTGCACCCCTCTGGAGTCCTTTCATGCGCATCGTCCATCACCTCGAGAATTCCCGTTCGCTGCGCGTGCTGTGGATGCTGGAGGAGCTGGGGCTGGACTACGAACTGCGCCGTTACCCGCGCGACCCCAGAACGCTGCTGGCACCGCCGGCACTGCGCCAGGTACATCCGCTGGGGAAATCACCGGTGCTGCAGGACGGCGAGCAGGTGCTGGCCGAATCCGGCGCCATTCTTGATTACCTGGCTGACCGCTACGACACGCAGCGGCAGGTGTCGCCGTCGCCGATACCGGCCGAAGGTGCCGAGCGCATGGCCTATCGCTACTGGCTGCACTACGCCGAAGGCTCGGCGATGCCGCCGCTGCTGCTGACGCTGGTGATGAGCCGCATCCGCAACGCGCCGGTGCCGTTCTTCGTGCGCCCGATTGCCCGCAGCATCGCCGACAAGGCCGAGCAGAGCTTCGTCGGCCCGCAGCGCCGCCTGCACCTGGACTGGATGGAGCGCCGCCTGGCCGAGAGCCCGTGGTTCGCGGGTGAGCGTTTCACCGCGGCCGATATCCAGATGAGCTTCCCGATCCAGGCCGCAGCGGCGCGCGGAGGCGGACTGGACGACAAGCCGGCGCTGCGCGCGTTTCTCCAGCGCATCGGTGAACGCCCGGCCTACCAGCGCGCTGAAGCGCACGGCGGATCGCTGCAGGCGCTGCGCGGCGATTGAGGTCGGCGGCGTCCATCCCCATGTCAGGGCCATGGACAGCCCCTTCCCGCGATTCGACAACCGTCTGCTGACCGTCCTGCCGGGCGACCCGGAAGCCGGGCCCCGTCGGCGTGAAGTCCGAGAGGCGGCCTGGTCGTCGGTGATGCCGACGCCGGTCGCCGCGCCGACCCTGCTGGCCTGGTCGCCGGAGGTCGCCGCTCTGCTCGGCATCGATGTGGCTGAAGTGTCGAGCGGCACGTTTGCCCAGGTATTCGCTGGCAACGCGTTGTATCCGGGCATGCAGCCGTGGGCCGCCAATTACGGCGGGCACCAGTTCGGTCACTGGGCGGGCCAGCTTGGCGATGGGCGGGCGATCTCGCTGGGCGAGCTGGTTGCGCCGGATGGCCGGCACTGGGAACTGCAGCTGAAGGGTGCAGGCCCGACCCCGTACTCCCGTGGCGCCGACGGTCGCGCGGTGCTGCGCTCGTCGATCCGTGAATTCCTGTGCAGTGAGGCCATGCACCACCTCGGTGTACCGACCACGCGTGCGCTGTCGCTGGTCGGTACCGGCGAGCACGTGGTGCGCGACATGTTCTATGACGGCCGTCCGCGAGCCGAGCCCGGCGCGATCGTATGCCGTGTGTCGCCCTCGTTCCTGCGTTTCGGTTCGTTCGAACTGCCGGCCTCGCGCGGTGAGACGTCACTGCTGCAGCAACTGGTGGATGCCTGCATCGCCCGTGATTTCCCCGAACTGGCAGGGCAGGGTGAGGCGCTGTACGGTGACTGGTTCGCGCAGATCGCGGTGCGCACCGCCGAGATGATCGCGCACTGGATGCGTGTCGGTTTCGTGCATGGGGTAATGAACACCGACAACCTCTCCGTGCTTGGCCTCACTCTCGACTATGGCCCCTATGGCTGGGTCGAGGACTTCGATCCGGACTGGACCCCGAACACCACTGACGCACAGGGCCGTCGCTACCGCTTCGGAACGCAGCCGCAGGTGGCGTACTGGAATCTGGGGCGGCTTGCGCAGGCGCTGTCGCCCTTGTTTGCCGACGTCGCGCCGTTGCAGGCGGGCCTTGCTGCCTATCAGGCCACCTTTGCCGCCTGCACGCGTCGCGATGCGGCGGCCAAGCTTGGCCTGGCAGCTGCCGATGATGCCGATCTGCAGCTCTACCAGCGCTGGCAGCAGCTGCTGCAGGACGGTGGCATGGACATGACCCTGTCCTGGCGCGCCTTGATGCGGATCGATCCGGCATCGCCCGATCCGGCGGCACTGGCTGAGGTCTACTACGACCGGGAGCGGCAGGAGGCCGTGCAGGTGCCGCTGCGGCAGTGGCTGCAGGACTACGCCGCGCGATTGCGGGCGGATCCTCTTCCGGCCGCCGAGCGCCTGGCGAAGATGGGCGCGGCCAATCCGCTGTACGTGCTGCGCAACTGGCTGGCGCAGGAAGCGATCGACCGTGCGGAACAAGGGGACATGGGCGGCGTACACGCCTTGCAGGACGTGCTGCGCGATCCGTACACCCAACGCGCCGGACGTGAGCATTTCGCCAGCAGGCGCCCGGCCTGGGCCGACGACCGCGCCGGCTGCTCGATGCTGTCCTGCAGTTCATGACCGGTGCTACGGCGCAGCCGTGCGCTTCGCCTGGCAAATGCCAGTGCAGCCTTCCCTACGCCGATGGTCGTACCCATTCAGTGCGATATTCGCACGCGTAGTCGATTACCGCACTTGAATGGTGCAGTGCGATAAACCTAATTTCACTTCCGCAGATTCAAAGCAGTCCAAGCGATCCACCCCTGGCGGGGCGAGGGCAGCACCCGACCCGGTGCTGAAGCCAGGTGCAGGGGGAAGACCGCAGGATTTCCCTTCACCTGTGCGGAGTGATCGCATGCGCCGTCGCTTGTCCATTGTTTCTCTGTTCCTGCTCGCCCAGTTGCCGACCCTGGCGTTGGCCTACCAGGCCGAACCGCCGCGCGGGCCCCTGCAGGTGCTGCGCGTGGACCGCTACGCCGACGACACCCGTCCCGGCTCCCTGCGCTGGGCGATCACCACCGCCAACACCGCGCCGGGTCGCTATCGCATCGAGATCGACGCGGTGGGTACCGCGCCCCATGTGATCAAGCCGATCTCGCCGCTGCCGGAGATCAAGGGGCCGGTGCAGATCATCGGCACGTCCTGGGGCCGCGATGGCCAGTTCGTCGCCATCGACGGTTCGGCCTACGTCACCGGCACCGGCACCGACGCCTGTCCGGGCGCCGAACCGGGCCAGTCGGGCACCAACGTGCGCACCACCACGCTGCCGGGGCTGGTCCTGCGGGATACCCAAGGCGTTGAACTGGCCGGTCTGGAGATCCGCAATTTCTGCATCGGTGTGCTGGTCAACCGCTCCAGCCACAACGAGATCCACGACAACCGCATCGTCGCCAACAAGGGCGGCGCCGGCATCATGCTCACCGGGGACGACGGCACAGGGCAGTCCACTGCCACCACCACCGTGCACAACCGCATCGTGCGCAATGAATTCCTCGACAACGGCGATGGACTTGAGCTGACCCGTGGCGCGGCCTGGAACCTGGTGGCCGACAACCTGTTCCAGTCCACCCAGGCCAACCCGGAACCGTCGCAGGGCATCGAAATCCTCTGGGGCAACGACAACAGCGTGGTACACAACCGCTTCGTCGATTACTCCGATGGCCTGCAGATCAACTGGGGCAACCGCAACTACATCGCCGCCAACACCTTCACCGGCAATTCGCTGGGCCTGAGCATCACCGGCAGCGGCAACGTGGTCGATGGCAACATCATCACCGGCAATGGCATCGGCATCGGCGTGCGCCCGCAGCCGGTCAGTGCGCCGAACCGCTTCACCGCCAACCGCATCTTCGGCAACGGCCTGCCGATCGAGCGCTGCGAGGCCGGCGGCGCCTGCGTGAAGGGCCAACCGCGCGGCGCCATCGTGTTCGGCGTGCCGGGCCTGGAACACGCCAGCTTCCTCGGTTCACGTGGTCGTGGTGTCGACAATGATCCGTCCAAGCGTGCGCGCATCTGCTCCGCTGCCGGCCAGACCGACTGCCAGCCGCTGCCGAACCTGGGCCAGGCGGCGCCGCAGCTGACTGTCGTGCAGGGCGAGGGTACGCAGCGCCAGTTGATCGGTCGTTTCCAGGGCACGCCCGACAGCCGTTACCAGGTCGAAGTGTTCGGCAACCGCGCCGCCAGCGGCAGCGAGGCCGAGTGGGTGCTGGGCAGCGTGCAGGCGCGCACCGATGCGCAGGGGCAGGGCAGCTTCACCTTCCCGCTCGGCGCTGCGGCAGATGCTGCGGCTGCCGGCAGCCTGACCGCCACGGTCACCTCGGCGCAGGGCGCCACCTCCCCCCTGAGCGCGCCGCTGTCGCTGCGCTGATCATCTCCACGAGACCGCGATCATGAATCTTGCGAAGCCCGTTTCCCTGGCCGTCCTGGCCACCGCGCTGCTGCCCTGCATCGCCAGCGCGCAGTCGAGCAACCGCTATGAAGGCAGGACGCTTACCGGTGACTGGGGCGGCACCCGCACCGATCTGTTCGAGCGTGGCATCGCCTTCCGCGGCGACTACGTGGGTGAAGTCATGGGCGTGGTCGATGGAGGCTACGGCGAAACCGGTGCGCGCTATGCGCAGCAGGTGCGCGTTGGCGTGGACCTGGACATGGGCACGCTGGCCGGCTGGAACGGCGGTGCCTTCCACTTCACCCTCAACGACCGTCGCGGCCGCAGCACCTCGGTGGACTTCGTCGGCAACCGCTTCCCCATCCAGGAAGCGTACGGCGGCCAGTACACGCGGCTGACCGAACTGAGCTACGACCAGACCTTCAACGCGGGGCAGTCGTACTACAAGCTGGGCTATTACGCGATGGGCAACCAGTTCGGCCTGCATAGCCTGCTGACCCACTTCGTCAATGCGGCGTTCTGCGCGCACCCGCTGGCGATGTCGGGCAACAGCGGCTGGTACAACTACCCCGTGGCACGCTGGGGCGGTGAGTTCGCCCAGCAGGTCAGCCCGGCCGTCAACGTTCGCACCGGCTGGTTCCAGGTGAATCCGAACCTGGGTGGCAACATCGAACGCAACGCGTTCCGTCCGCTCGCTTCCGGTACCACCGGTTCGCTGTTCCCGGTGGAAGTGACCTGGACCCCGGCCAAGGGCAGCCGCTACGCGGGCGTCTACAAGTTCGGCGGTTACTACGACACCTCACGCGTGGACAAGCGCGGTCTGGATGCTTCGCCGACAACCGGGCGCCACGGCGCCTACGTGCTCGCCGAGCAGCGTCTGACCCGGGAATCGGCCGATCCCAGCCGCGGCCTGACTGCGTTCGCGCAGTACATGGTGTCCGACACCGACACCGCGCAGATCAAACGCTGGTATGCGCTGGGCGGGGTTTACCAGGGCATTGGCTCGCGCGCCCAGGACAGCATCGCGCTGGGCTACGTAGGCGCCGACATCAACAACCGGCTGGTCGATGCGCGCCGGGCCACGCTGGCCGCCGGTGGCGTGCCTGGCGATTCGCCGCTGTACAACCTCAGCCAGGCCGAGGAGCTGTTCGAACTGTCCTACAGCGTCCAGGTGAACCCGTGGCTGATGATCCGCCCGGATGTGCAGTACATCGTCAACCCGGGCACGTTCAACTACAGCGGTACCGACAACGCCTGGGCCGTGGGCGTACAGGCCAAGGTGACCTTCTGATGGCCATGCGCTCCTTCCATGCTCTGGTGACCGCCATGAAGTTTCCGCTCGCTCCCGTTGTGCTGGCCGGTGCACTGTGCGCCGTCCCGGCGCTGGCCCTGGCCGCACCGCCGCCGGCGGTACTGCAGGTCGGCCAGTTGCGTATCGGCGAGGGCCATCCCCGCACCATCGTGCCGATCACTGGCGCCACCGCTGACGTGGCCCTGCAGCAGGCGGCGGCCATCGCTGCCAGCAAGGCCACCGACATCGCCGAGTGGCGCATCGACTACCTGGACATCGCCACCGATGGCAAGGCGCTGGTCGCGCTGGGCAAGCGCATCCAGGCCACGCTGGGCGGCAAGCCGGTCATCGTGACGTTCCGCACCAAGGCCGAGGGCGGCGCCAAGCCGATCAGCGATGCCGACTACGGCGCGCTCTACGCCACGCTGCTGCGCGGCGGCGTGGCCCAGCTGATCGACGTGGAGATGTTCCGTGATCCGAAGCTGGTGCAGGCGCTGGTGGCGCAGGCGCACAAGGCCGGCGTGAAGGTGGTGATGTCCAACCATGACTTCCACGCAACGCCGCCCCGCGATGAGATCGTCGCGCGCCTGCTCAGGCAGCAGGCGCTGGGTGCGGACGTGCTGAAGATCGCGGTGATGCCGCGCGACGCAGGCGACGTGCTGGCCCTGCTCGATGCCACCTGGCAGGTGCGCCAGCAGAGCGACAGGCCGCTGCTGACCATGTCGATGGGGGGCACCGGTGTGGTCTCGCGCCTGGCTGGTGAAACCTTCGGCCAGGCGCTCACCTTCGGCATGATCGGCACTCCGTCGGCACCGGGCCAGGTCGAAGTCGATCGCCTGCAGGACGTCCTGCAGGTCATCCACGCATCCAGCCAGGCCGGTCACTGAGACCTTCCCCGCCGGACGTTCCACCGCATCACGCTGTTGCAGGAAACCGCCCCATGAGCCACGCCGCCCCCGCACCCTCGCTTGTCCTGGAACGGATGAGTCCCTTCCAGTGGACCGCCATCGCCATCTGCGTGCTGTTGAACATGCTCGATGGCTTCGATGTGATGGTCATGGCCTTTACCGCGCCGCATGTGTCGGCGGACTGGGAGCTGTCGGGCAAGGTGCTGGGGATGATGCTCAGCGCCGGCCTGGTCGGCATGGCGCTGGGCTCGTTCCTGCTGGCGCCGCTGGCCGATCGCTGGGGCCGGCGGCCGATGATCGTGTGCTGCCTGCTGATCCTGACCAGCGGCATGGCGCTGTCGGCGCTGGCTGCCAACGCCTGGCAGCTGGGCGCGCTGCGCGTGTACACCGGCATCGGCATCGGCGGCATGCTGGCCGGCGTGGGCGTGATCACCGCCGAGTACGCCAATGCCAAGTGGCGCAGTACGGCGGTCGCGCTGCAGGCCACCGGCTATCCGATAGGCGCCACCGCCGGCGGTCTGCTGGCGGCGTGGATGCTGGAACACTGGTCCTGGCACAGCGTGTTCCTGATCGGCGCCGCGGCGTCGCTGGTGTGCATTCCGCTGGTGCTCAGGTGCCTGCCCGAATCGCTGGATTTCCTGGTTGCGCGTCGCCCGGCCGATGCGCTGCCGCGCCTGAACGCACTGCTCTCGCGCATGCGCATGCCGCAGCTGCAGGCGCTGCCGCCGGCGCCGCTGCGTGATGGCCAGCGGCAGGGCTATGCGGCGCTGTTCGTGGGTGACCTGCGGCGCGTCGCGCTGCTGATCGCGTTGGCCTTCTTCCTGCACATGTTCGCCTTCTACTTCGTGCTGAGCTGGACGCCGAAGCTGCTGGTCTCTGCCGGTGTCTCCGCCCAGCAGGGCATCACCGGAGGCGTGCTGTTGAACCTGGGCGGCATCGTCGGCGGCAGCCTGTTCGGCTGGCTGGCCTCGCGCTGGTCGCTGTCGAAGCTGACCGCCGGTGCGCTGCTGCTGGCGATGGTGTCGATGCTGGGCTTTGCCGCCTTCAACACGCAGCTGGGCATGGCCTTCCCGTTGGCGTTCGTGATCGGTGCAGCACTGTTCGCCGCGATGGCGGGCCTGTATGCCGCGGCGCCGGTGGTGTTCGCCGCGCAAGTGCGGACCACCGGTCTCGGCTGGGCCATCGGCATCGGCCGCGTCGGTGCGATCCTCTCGCCGCTCACGGTGGGTGTGCTGGTGGATGGCCACTGGCGGCCCTCCGCGTTGTATGTGCTGTGCGCGCTGCCGCTGCTGCTGGCGGCTTGGGCGTGCCTGGCTCTGCGCGTGGGCGTGGGCCGGAACCAGCGTTGAAGCGCGAGGAAGTCGTTGACTCAATGTGCGATTATCGACTCATGAGTGCGAATATCGCATTGACCGGACGGAGTGCCATGGCGACCATGTCGAGGCCGTGTTTTCCCTTCGCAGTGGCTCTGAAGCGAGGCGGTGATGACCGCTGGCGCGCAGGGCAAGGAGCAATGCAGTGATCGACAAGACCGTGGCCAGCGTGGAAGCAGCGGTGGCCGATATCCATGATGGCGCCACCGTGATGATCGGCGGCTTTGGCACGGCGGGCATGCCCGACGAGCTGATCGACGCGCTCATCGCACAGGGTGCGCGCGAGCTGTGCATCATCAACAACAACGCCGGCAACGGCGATACCGGCCTGGCCGCGCTGATCAGGCACAAGCGCGTGCGTCGCATCGTCTGCTCGTTTCCGCGCCAGGCCGATTCGCAGCATTTCGACGCCGCCTACCGCGCCGGTGAGATCGAACTGGAGCTGGTGCCGCAGGGCAATCTGGCCGCGCGCATCCACGCGGCGGGTTCCGGCCTGGGCGCGATCTTCACCCCGACCGGCTACGGCACCGAGCTGGCGCAGGGCAAGGAGACGCGTGAGATCGACGGGCGTCACTTCGTGCTTGAGTACCCGCTGCACGCTGATTTCGCGCTGATCAAGGCCGACCGCGGCGACCGTTGGGGCAACCTGGTGTACCGCAAGACCGCACGCAACTTCGGCCCGCTGATGGCGATGGCCGCGCGCTGCGCCATCGTGCAGGTGCGTGAGGTGGTGCCGCTGGGTGAACTGGACCCGGAGGCCGTGGTGACCCCGGGCATCTTCGTGCAGCGCGTGGTGCCGGTGGCCGCAGCGGGGGTGCAGGCATGAACAAGCTCAGCCGCGAACAGATGGCCGCGCGCGTGGCGCGTGACATTCCCGAAGGTGCCTACGTCAACCTGGGCATTGGCCTGCCGACCACGGTCGCCAACTTCCTGCCGGCCGACAAGGAGATCTTCCTGCAGTCGGAGAATGGCCTGCTGGGCATGGGACCGGCGCCGGCGCCTGGCCGGGAGGATCCGGATCTGATCAATGCCGGCAAGCAGCCGGTCACCCTGCTGACCGGGGGCTGCTATTTCCACCATGCAGATTCGTTCGCGATGATGCGTGGCGGCCACCTCGATATCTGCGTGCTGGGTGCCTTCCAGGTCTCGGTGCAGGGCGACCTCGCCAACTGGAGCACCGGGGCCCCCGATGCGATTCCGGCCGTGGGCGGCGCGATGGACCTGGCCATCGGTGCCAAGCAGGTGTTCGTGATGATGGACCTGTTCACCAAGAAGGGCGAGAGCAAGCTGGTGACCGAGTGCAGCTACCCGTTGACCGGGCTGCGCTGCGTGTCGCGCGTGTACACCGATGTGGCGGTGTTCGATCTGGGGGCTGATGGCGCGACCGTGCTGGAGATGGTGGAAGGCATGGATATCGGACAACTGCGTGAACTGACCGGCCTGCCGCTGGCACTGGCCGAGGGAGCCTGAGATGAGCCTGCACGAGACCTACATCGTCGATGGCATCCGTACCCCGATCGGTCGCTATGGTGGTGCGCTGTCCGGCGTGCGCGCTGACGACCTCGGCGCGATTCCGCTGAAGGCACTGCTGGCGCGCCACCCGCAGCTGGATCCGGCGCTGGTCGAGGACGTCTACTTCGGCTGCGCCAACCAGGCCGGCGAAGACAACCGGAATGTTGCGCGCATGAGCCTGCTGCTGGCCGGCCTGCCGGTGACGGTGCCGGGCAGCACGATCAACCGCCTGTGCGGGTCGGGCCTGGATGCGATCGGCACGGTGGCCCGTGGGATCGCCACGGGCGAGCTGGGTCTGGCCATTGCCGGTGGTGTCGAGTCGATGTCACGCGCGCCATTCGTGATGGGCAAGGCGACCTCGCCGTTCGCCCGCGACCAGCAGATTGAAGACACCACCATGGGTTGGCGCTTCATCAACTCCCGCCTGCGCGAGCTGCATGGCGTGGAGACCATGGGCCAGACCGCCGAGAACGTGGCCGAGCGCTACGCCATCAGCCGCGAGGACCAGGATGCGTTTGCGCTGCGCAGCCAGCAACGCACCGCCGCCGCGCAGGTGCGTGGATTCTTCGATGGCGAAATCGAGGCGGTGGAGGTGCCGGGCCGCAGGCGCGGCGAGACCGTGACTGTCGACCGCGATGAACACCCGCGCGGCGATACCACCGCAGACGCCCTGGCCGGACTGAAGCCGCTGTTCCGGCAGCCCGGTACGGTGACCGCAGGCAATGCCTCGGGCATCAATGATGGTGCCGCGGCATTGCTGCTGGCGTCCGGTGCGCAGATCGAGGCGCTGCACCTGGCCCCGCGCGCACGCATTCTCGGCTTTGCCAGCGCCGGCGTGGAGCCGGCAATCATGGGCATGGGCCCAGTGCCGGCCAGCCAGAAGCTGATGACGCGCCTGGGCTTGTCCATCGCCGATTTCGATGCCATTGAGCTGAACGAAGCGTTCGCCTCGCAGAGCCTGGCCTGCATGCGCCAGCTGGGCCTGGCCGATGATGCCGCGCACGTGAACCCCAACGGCGGCGCCATCGCACTGGGGCACCCGCTGGGCATGAGCGGTGCGCGCCTGGCCCTGACCCTGCTGCGCCAGCTGGAAGCCACCGGGGGCCGGCGTGGCCTGGCCACGATGTGCATCGGCGTGGGGCAGGGTGTAGCCCTGGCCATTGAGCGCGTGTGAGCCCCAACGAACCCATGATCTGCACGACAGCCGCGGCCTGCGGGCCGCTCGCCAACAGGAGTACGCCATGAGCGATCCCACTCAACTGCGCGGCTACCGCACGCCGTATCCCGGCAGCCAGCCGCCGCGCATCCACCTGCCGTATGCCTCCACCGCGCTGCGTGGCCCGGGTACCGATCCGATCGCCATCCCGGTGACGCTCTCGGAAGTGACAGGCCCGAGCATCAACCGCATCACCCTGGGTGAGCACGCCGCGGACCTGACCGCAGGTTTCCCCGGCCAGCCGCAGGGCGAGCGCATCATCGTCAGCGGCCGCGTGCTGGACGAGAATGGCCGCCCGGTGCGCAACACCGTGGTCGAGGTATGGCAGTGCAACGCTGCTGGCCGTTACCTGCACAAGGGTGACCAGCACGATGCACCGCTGGATCCCAACTTCAAGGGCACCGGCCAGGTGCTGACCGACAGCGAAGGCCGTTACCGCTTCACCACCATCAAGCCCGGCGCCTACCCGTGGCGTAACCACTACAACGCCTGGCGCCCGGCGCACATCCATTTCTCCCTGCATGGCGATGGCATCGGCCAGCGGCTGGTCACGCAGATGTACTTCCCCAACGACCCACTGCTGGCGTTCGATCCCATCTACAACTGCGTGGACGATGCCAACGCGCGCGAGCGCATGGTGTCCTCGTTCGATTGGGAAACCACTACCAACGAATTCGCGCTGGGTTACCGCTTCGACATCGTGCTGCGCGGTCGCAAGATGACCGTCTGGGAGTAAGACCATGAGTTTCCAATCCACTCCGTGGCAGACCGTCGGCCCGTACTACCGCCTGGGCCTGGAACCGCTGTACCGCACCGACATCGCCCCGGCCACCGCGCAGGGCGAACGCGTGCACGTGCAGGGCCAGGTGTTCGATGGCAACGGCGTGCCGGTGTCCGATGCCGTGCTGGAAATCTGGCAGGCCGACGCACAGGGCATCTATGCCCATGGCGAAGACCCGCGCCGCGACGACCACGACCCGGCCTTCGATGGCTGGGGCCGCGTGCCGACCGATGAGCAGGGGCGGTTTGCCTTCAGCACCGTCAAGCCGGGCCGCGTGCCGGGCCTGCGCGGCGAGCCGCAGGCACCGCACCTGATCGTGCTGGTGTTCATGCGTGGCCTGCTGCAGGCTGTGCGGGGTCGCATCTACTTCAGCGACGAGACCAGCAATGGCGAGGACGGCATCCTCGCGCTGGTACCGCCCGAGCGCCGTCACACGCTGGTTGCGCAGGCGCAGGGCAAGGGTCTGTACCGGTGGGACGTGCGCATGCAGGGCCCGGATGAGACGGTCTTCTTCGCCTACTGATCGCGGCGCGCGCGACGCGCCTTCCGGCCACTCCACGCCCGCACGCAGCGCGCGCGGGTAAGCTGTGGCCACCCAGGATGGACTGCACCGATGAGCCTCTCCCCAACGCTGCTGGGCGGTCTGTTCGGCGATTCTGCCGTCGACGCCGTGTTCAGTGATCAAGCGCGCCTGCAGGCGATGCTGGACGTCGAGCGCGCGCTGGCACGCGCGCAGGTGCGGTGCGGGGTGATTCCCGCCTCTGCACTGGCCCCGATCGAAGCGGCCTGCCGCGCCGACCTGTATGCGCTGCCGGCGCTGTCGGCCGCCACCGCGCTGGCTGGCAACCCGGCCATTCCATTGGTCAAGGCGCTCACTGCGCAGGTCAAGGCGAATGATGCCGAAGCCGCGCGCTGGGTGCACTGGGGTGCCACCAGCCAGGACATCATCGACACCGGCGCCGTATTGCAGCTGCGCACGGCGGTCGGTCACGTGCAGGCGCGACTGCAGGTGCTGTGTACGGCGTTGGCGCGGCTGGCCGAGGCCGAGCGCGGCACCGGTCTGCCGGGACGCACGCTGCTGCAGCAGGCCGTGCCGGTAACCTTCGGGTTGAAGGCCGCCGGTTGGCTTGATGCCCTGCAGCGCAGCCAGCGGCGCCTGGATGCGCTGGCCGAAGACACTCTGGTGCTGCAGTTCGGTGGCGCCGCGGGCACGCTGGCCTCGCTACAGACGCGCGGGTTGGACGTGGCCGAGGCCCTGGCTGCCGAGTTGCAGTTGCCGCTGCCGGCGCTGCCCTGGCACACCGCACGTGATCGTATCGCCGAACTGGGCAGCGTGTTCGCGCTGCTGACCGGCAGCCTCGGCAAGATCGCCAGCGATATCGTGCTGCTGATGCAGTCCGAGGTGGCGGAGGCCTTCGAGCCGGCCGGGGAGGGCAAGGGGGGCTCCTCGGCGATGCCGCACAAGCGCAATCCGGTGGGCTGCGTGGCGGCCATCGCCGCCGCCACGCGCGTGCCGGGCCTGCTGTCCACGTTGTTCAGCGCCATGCCGCAGCCGCACGAGCGCGCGGCCGGGCAGTGGCATGCCGAGTGGGAGACCGTGCCGGAGATCGTCCGCCTGTGTGGGGGCAGCCTGGCCCAGGTGGACATGGTGGTGCAGGGCCTGCAACTGGACCGCGCACGCATGCGCCAGCATCTGGACAGCCATGGCGGCCTGCTCTACGCCGAGGCCGTGGCGGTCACCCTGGGCGAGCGTATCGGCAAGTCGGCCGCGCACGCCCTGGTGGAGCAGGCCGCGAAGCAGGCGCTGGCGCAATCGCAGCATCTTCGCGACGTGCTGGCGCAGACGCCGGAGGTCACCGCGCAGCTTTCCGCTGCACAACTGGATGCCCTGTTCGCTGCCGACAGCTGGCGCGGCATGGCCGATACCTGGATCGACCGCGTGCTCGCGCGCGGCTGATCCCACGTTCACCGCTGGAGCACGCATGCCCTTCCTCGACCTTCCGCAGCACCGCCTGCATTACCAGACCGAGGGCCGTGCCGACGCGCCATGGCTGACGTTCTGCAATTCGCTCGGTACCGACCTGGGCATGTGGCAGCCGCAGGTGGATGCGCTGGCCTCGCAGTATCGAATCCTGCGTTATGACCGTCGGGGCCACGGCCAGTCCAGCGCTCCGCCGGGCTTGTACACCGTGGCCGAACTGGGCGCCGACGTGCTGGCCCTGTGGGATCACGTGGGCGTCGAGCGCAGCCATTTCTGCGGTCTTTCGATCGGTGGTCTGACCGGGCAGTGGCTGGGCGTGCATGCGGGCAACCGGCTGCGCACGCTCACCGTGGCCGCCACCGCGGCGAAGATCGGCACGCTGGAGAGCTGGCAGGCGCGTATGGCCCAGGTCCAGCACGATGGCTTGTTGCCCCTCGTGGATGGCACCCGCGAACGCTGGTTCACCGCTGCCTTCGCACAGACCCATGCCAGCCAGGTGGAGGAGATCCTGCAGGTATTCCTGGCGACCCGCGTCGACGGTTACGTCGGCTGCTGCAACGCTGTGGCAACGGCCGACTTCCGCGATGTGCTGGGCCGCATCGGCGTGCCGCTGCTGGCCATTGCCGGTGATGATGATCCGGTGTGCGTGCCGACCGATCTGCAGGCAATCGCCGAGGGCGTGGCCCATGGCCACTACGCCGCTGTCCCGGGCCGCCACATCTGCAACCTGGAGTCGCCGCAGGCATTCACTTCCGCACTGGCTGCGCATCTTTCCGCGCAGCACTGACCCCCGCATAACAGGTAGACCACGATGGACGAACAGGAACGCTACGAAGCCGGCCTTGCGGTGCGCCGCCAGGTGCTGGGCGAGGCACACGTTGAACGCTCGCTGCAGGCGCGCACCGATTTCACCACCGAATTCCAGGACTTCATCACCCGCACAGCGTGGGGCACGGTGTGGACGCGTGAGGGGCTGCCGCGGCATACGCGCTCGCTGCTGACCATCGTGATGATGGTGGCGCTGGGCCACGACGAGGAGTTCAAGCTGCACATCCGTGCCGCCCGCAACAACGGCGTCACGCCGGAGCAGATCAAGGAAGTGCTGCTGCAGGCTGCGATCTACTGTGGCGTGCCTGCGGCCAACCACGCCTTCGCGCTGGCTAAGCCGATTCTGGAAGAGCAGGCCGCCGAGGGCTGATGCCGGTTCCGCCGGGCGTGGGCCGGCG